>JAZRGP010000182.1:0-10346 GCA_045644225.1 Christensenellaceae bacterium
TTCTGTGTTAAGTGCGAATCCTGAGGGAGCAATGGTTTCTTTGTAGGTGTAAGTACCTGCGGGGACTTCCTTAAGATGGATCTCACCGTTTTCGTCAGTCTTGCCCTCAAAGTAAGTTCTGCCTTCAGAGTCGTAGATCTCAATGGTCGCACCGGCTATGGGCTTACCCGTGGTGATGTCAGACTTCTTGAGAACCACTTCGTTGCCTTTATTGGTTCTTTCGTATACGATGGTTGCTTTGTTGTCGAGTGTAACATCCACTTCGATCACTTCATCCGAGACGATAAAGCCTGTGGGCGGAGTGATCTCTCTTACAAAGTATTTGCCTACGGGGAGATCAATGGAAGCGGCATAGCCGTCTGCATCCGTGGTCATGGTGCAATACTTCTTGCCGTCCTTATTGGTGATCTCATATACCGCACCTTCCAGCATACGATCTGCATTGTCTGCGTCGCTCTTGATGATGGCGATATTTGCCTTGAACATATCGTTCATGATGGGGTCTGTGTAATAACCCTCGTGGATGACTTCGGGTGTATCACCGTTGAGAGTCAGCGGGAAGGAGTCTTTGTTCATGAGGATGGTTTCATCCGGAACAGCCAGTTCCTTGAGAATGTAATTGCCGAAGGGCAGTTCCACATTCGTCTTTGCAACACCGTTCTTATCTGTAGTCAGTACATCAACCATAGTACCCTTGGGGATCACACCAATAGCTTCTGCCGTATACAGACCGAAGACAAAGCCTTCACCGTTCACTACTTCAAACTTGAGTGTGTCATCGTTCCAGGATTCCGTGAGCTTCTTCATGGAGATGGAAGTCTTCTGACGGACATTCTCTACAGCTACCGTAGAAGAGATAACGGGAGTGGTCTGATTCTTGTACTTGAGAGAGACCTTATGAACCACATCATCTTTGATGTAGCCTGTAACTGTGGACTTTTCAACTACCGTATAATCTCCCAGAGGGAGCTTATCTACAGATGCTTTACCGTTGGCATCAGTCTTGAGTGTAGCAACAACAGTACCCGCGCTGTTCTTCACTTCAAAGACAACGCCCGCAAGACCCTTTACGGAGAATACAGGAGCATACTGCTTCCCATACTTTGTGCTGATTTCTTTTGTACCTGTGAGCTGAGATGCAGTCTTTTCAATTACGATCTTACCTGTAGCAGCGACATTGACGAACTTTACTGTTGCAGTCTTGTTCGCTTCAATGGTGACCTTCTTAGCCGTTGTATCCAGGATGTACGGGGATACCGTGGAGAGTTCCTTCACATATACCGTACCTGCTGTGAGGTCTTCGGATGTAGCAATACCCTTAGAGTTCGTTGTTACTTCTGCGAGCTTCTTTGTGCAGGCGGAATCGGAATAGATCCCCAGCTTAACACCTGCAACCGCTTCGCCGTCTTCATTGACCTTAGTGATCTGTACCTTGCCATAAGCAGGGATGCTGAAAGTTGCCTTAGCTGTTGCTACGCTCTGCTTTGTGGTCGCACAGAGGAAGAGGTGCTGCAGATCATCATCCGCAGGAACATACGCAGTAATGTTGCTGACGTTACGGGTGTCATAGCCATTTACGGAGAGCGTAAAAGTTTTACCCGCTGCAGTGTACGGAGCGGAGATCGTGAGTGTTTCTGTCTTTGTACCGGTAAAGCCCGAAACACTTGCACCGGAGGGCAGTGCATCATCATTGAGCGTATAACCTGCGTTCAGGTTGTTGAGAGAAACCTTTACTGTGCCTGTATACTTGCTTCCGTTGTTGGAGAGTGTGATGTTTGTGGGACTCATGGAAATACCGTGTGTAGGCATGGAACCTGCGCGTGCCTTTTCCAGAAGTTCATCCGCCCATTCAAGGACGTGTTCATAGCCGTCCTTCGCACGGATCTTGTCAGGGTTAGTTTTACGATTCGTAAAGTTATAGGTAGAACCTTCGCCCTGTTCGGAGAGCCAGAATCGGATGGCATTTGCCGTAGCCTGTCTTGCTTCATCTGCAGTAAAGCCCGAAGGCGTGTTGCAGGGATAGCCGTACATGAAGATGCTGTACAGACCCTTGAGCGTAGATGCGGAGAATACCTTAGAAGGAGATGTTGCAGTGTAGTCATCTCCATGCGGGTTGCCCAGCTTATGCTCTACGCAATATGCGACTTCACCAGTCTGCTCGATGGTGTGCTTGGGTGTGTTGAGATCGTGCCAGCCGCCTTCGCTGTAATACTGCAAGCAGTCAAAAGCTGAGTTGGTCTGAGATTCGATGGTGACGGTCTTCTCTGCAGCAAATGCCGAAGTGGGCAACAACCCGAGAATAAGAATGACGCACAGAATAAGTGCGGTGATATGTTTATTTTTCATATTTCCTCCTTGATTGTAGAAATAAAAAAATGCGCTCATTGGCGCACTGAATAAATAATCTCCTGATAATTACTGTCCGAGAACAGAATATATTTTTATTTCTCGGTTAGTATTTTTCGGGTAGTAATATATAAAAAATATTGCTTTTAATACTATGTTTTTGCAGACTCCTCCCTTGGTGTAGGATCTCTGATACGAAAAGCATCGCATCGCTGTGCTTTTGCAGAAAACAATTTTTTACCTCCCTTCATAAAGATAACCGCCTATGCTCGTCAGCACAGACGGTTATCTTTCGTATTCGCGATCCCGTTTCTTTCGCTCCAATACACGGTGGTAGTACTCACACGCTTTGATGATATACTCCTCGCGTTGTTTGGGCGTATAGTCTCTCGGAATGTATTTCTCCAGTTTCACCCCCTTTATAGTCACGTTGTTTTGCTGCGGTTTTTCCTCCTGCATGACAAGCTCCATACCATTTCGATCCAGCTTCCCCTCCTGTGCTGCTTTTTTCATACGCTGTGCCTGTGAAAGAGACGGCGTACACTCCTCCTGCTGCATTACATCCAACAATTCCGTCTGAAGTTCCTGTGGCAGATATGACAGCTCGACTGCGGGAGAAAATGCAATTTTGCGATCATCCACCATTTGCAGCAGGGGAGAGATTAGTTCTGTTAAACGGATGTATCTTCGGATAGTGTCTCCGCTGATCCCTGCGTCTTTTCCCATTTTGTCCGCACTTTCTAACTTCCCCGCAAGTTGCGTGGAAGTTAAATCCGTTCTTGCACCTTGTCGTTTTAGTGCATCCAACTTCATTTTATATGCTTTTGCTTTTTCACTTGGAAGTATGGTTTCTCGCTGAATGTTGCCATCCACCACAAGGATCGTTGCCGCATCGTCATCGATATCTCGCACGACAATGGGAATGGTGTCCTGATCAGCTAAGATACTCGCCATTTTCCGTCTGTGTCCGGATAACAGTTCATATCCACCATCTCTGCGCGGTCGGGCAAGGCAGGGAGTGTGAACACCGATTCGCCTGATACTTTCTATCATATCCATAAGTTCTGCATCCTGCCGCACCTGATATGGGTTCTCAGCAAAGTCATGAACTTCTGAGATTGGAACATTTAAGATAACTTCCGTCTGTTGCTGTTCCGCCTGCCGTGTTTCTTCGGTTGAGAAAATATCATCGTACGAAGGCAACTTCATGTTTCTGACGCTGCTTGCCACCGTCCATCACCTCCTTTGTGAGCATTTCATACGCCAGCGCAGCTTTGTTTCTTTTATCATACGCAAAGATGCTCTTGCCCTCTGCGCTGATCTCCGCCGCTTTTATCGTCAGTGGAATTTCCGCATCAAAGATACGGAGCTTGTCCCCATAATTGCTGCGAAGCATAAATGTAATATCCTTTGCAAAATTTGTTCTTCCATCCACCATTGTCAGCAGAACACCGTCTATTTTGAGATTAGGGTTGATGTTCTTCTTCACGCGGTTGATGGTCTGTAAAAGCTGTGTCATACCTTTGGCGGGGAGATAATGTGCCTGCACGGGGATAATAACGCTGTCTGCTGCAGCAAGCGCGTTGATCGTGAGCATCCCGAGCGTCGGGTTGCAGTCTATGAGGATGTAATCATAGTTGGCTTTGATCTCATTCAGATAACTGTGCAGGATCCTTTCGCGGCTCATAATGTTTACGAGCAATACTTCCATACCAGACAATTCAATATTTGCCGGCATAAGATCTACTCCCTCGGAGTGATGCAAAATGCCTTCGCTTGGCTCAATTACTTCGTCCTGAATAACTTTGCCCATCATTGTAGCCAATGTGATTGATAAGCTGTTCGGATTCTTCCATCCGAGAAAATCTGTGAGATTCCCCTGCGGGTCCGCATCTACCAACAATACCTTTTTTCCTTGCATAGCAAGTCCGATTCCTAAATTTACCGTCGTTGTTGTCTTTCCTACACCGCCTTTTTGGTTGGCGAGGGCGATTATTTTAGTCATGTTTTCCTCCGTTTATTTTGATTCTTCAATAAAGTCGTACATTTTGTCCTCAAAATCAGCGAGGAATTCATTTATATAGATTTGTTTGGTGCTTGCATTATCGCATTCTATGATGTATGCAATTTCATCCGGTGCGATCTGATGGGTAACAATGTATAATGCTTTGATAATTCCCAAAACTATCTCAATTTGATTTGAATGATTTGTTTTGCGGAGAAAGCGCATCAATTCATCCATGCTTTGATAGTTGTACTGAATTACATTGTCCCAGATCTGATTGAGTAGGGGAGAGGTATAGACTGCAGAAAGATAGTTGATTGCGGTTGGGTTTGGGTTTTCGTTGTCATCGATAATACCTTTTTTCATTGCGATCATACGTAATTCATTTAGATTTTTTGTGCTCATTGGTAATCCTTTCTTATATTTTTTTATTTCTTTTTAGTGCTTTTTATATTTTTTTCTAACAATTTTTCTAACAATTCGGTTTTTGTGTTATTTTTATACATTTTCTATTTTTGTGAATTTGCAAATGTTAGAAAGGATTTTTGAGTGAAAGTTTCCAACAATTTTGTTTTGCTATGGAAATCAGCTCTTTTCCGGATGCTTTGAGAAAAAGAAAAAACCTCTAAAAAATATTGATCTTTTAGAGGTTTCATATAATTTATATCTAAAATACGGTGTTTTTTCGACAAAAAATGGGGATTCACATTTCTGTAAACCCCCATTGGCGGAGAGACAGGGATTCGAACCCTGGAGACGCTTCCACGCCTACACGATTTCCAGTCGTGCGCCTTCGACCAACTCAGCCATCTCTCCACATTTTTTTATTCAGTTTTTGCAACGGATACTCAGCTTTTATGCAAATTCGCACATCATTTCCAGTCGTGCGCCTTCGACCAAGTCAGCCATCTCTCCAGTGCCTGTTATGAAGCCGATTCGTAAATCAGCGTTACCATAATATCAAATGTTTTGGAAATATGCAAGTCTTTTTTTGAAAAAAATATAAAAATGTGGCAAAAAGTTTTTTCGGACGTATTTTATTGAGAGAAGCATTTGGCGGGAGGATGGAAAAAATGGATGAAAGGGAGCTTCTGGCGAGGCTGATCCAGTGTGAAGCGGGTGGAGAAGGCGTGGATGGGATGGCGGCGGTCGCGACGGTGCTGCTGAACCGAACGCGTGCGCAGGAGGGAGAATTTTCCCGCGTGAGCAACGGCGGTGACCTGCGGTCGATCCTGTTTCAGCCGGGGCAGTTTACCTGCGCGATGGAGGTACTGCGGAACGGACGGTATAATCCGCAGAACATCTACAATATGACGCCCGAGCCCATCCATTATGCGATCGCGGACAGTATCCTCGATGGGCAGGTGCTGCCCGAGGCGGCTGAGAGCTACTTCTTCTTTAATCCGTATTCCGAATCCTGCCCGCAGTATTTTCCGTCGGAGGTTGGCATCTTCAATGCGCGGATCGGTGAGCATTGTTTCTATGCGCCGACGGAGGCATATCGGCAGACGTGATCTGCCCGAAAAAAGAAACGGAGGATCCTGATATATGAACGATGAAAGCATGAAGCAGCTGTTTGGAATGAGCGTCGGGGCGGTGCCGCCTGTGCAGGAGATGATGCCGCAGCAGATGGGGCAGAATGCTCCGACCGGGGATACCATGGGCTCGACATGGGTGCATGAAAATCTGCCGTATCTCAACTCTTTTCTCTCCTCGCAGGTGGGCAAGGAGGTGAACGTCGGCTATATCTTCGGCACGGGGCAGGCGACGGAGCGCCGCGGCAAGCTCGTGGGTGTGGGATATAACTATATCGTGCTGCAGGAGGAATTCTCGGGGCAGCTGCTTGCCTGCGATTTCTATTCCATCAAGTTTGTGCGCATTCTCAACTGATCTTGGTCCCGCGGAGACTCCGCGGGCTTTTCATTGCAAAGGCTCTGCGGGGAGGATGGATTTCTGCGGATCGCGGCAGATTCGGTAGCGGTTCGGATGATCGGGCAGCTCCGAAAGGCTGAGGCCGCTCCAGAAAAGGGTATCGTGCGGACGGATGCTGAGCGTTCCGCGGCGGATGTCGTAGATGATGATATACTGCGTAAAGCTTTCCTTGCGGTTCTGCGGAGTGCCGTTCTGCAGATGGGTATAGTGAAAGATCCCGTCGGTATGCGGCTCGAAGAGTGCGTGCATGACGTTGTATCCCGCGGGGATGATCTGTTCATCCGTAAATTTTCGGTCGTTCAGGCTCTTCAGCACAGCCGCACGGATAAATCGGTCGCAGGGAGCATAGGATGCGGGGAAGGTACCGCTGCTGCTGAGATGCGGCACTGCGGGATGCGGTGCGACGGTCTGCCCGTCAAGCAGGATATCCTTTCCGCGCAGTTCGGGAGAATGTGCGAGGAACCACTGCAGGTTATTGAGCTGAGCAGGGTATGGCGGGGAGTTGGTCAGTATGCCGACGGACGGGGCATATGCGGTCAGTTTGCCTTTGCTCAGCGGGTCTGCCGCCTCGAGGACGATGCTCTTTCCGCGGGCATCCGTAAAAAAGAAGTGCATCATCGCAGGTGTTGTTCCGCCGTCATGCGGGATATCGAGGATGCGGATGTTTTCGGAATATTTCAGAACCTCGTCGGTATCCGCACATTCCGCGAGCATTGCCGTGACGAATTCCATGCCAACGATGCCGCGGGGATGCTCGGGCAGGCTCGTTCCTTCGTAGAGCATCAAAAGCCCGCCGCAAAGCCCCGCATCGTTGATGCCGTCCAGCAGCCAGTGCGGGTCGCGGGAAAAGCTCATGCCCATGAAGGAATGGCGGGAGCGCAGCTCAGTATGCGAAAGGGAGAGGATATTTCCTGCGGAAAAGGACTGCAGATGTGCGCCGTTCGCGAAGACGTCGCTGTCGAGGTCGCAGGTGCGGAAGAGGTAAGGCGATCCGCCTGCGGATGATAGCTGCATTGCCGTGCAGCCGGGGATGGCAAAAAGATCCATGGTGTCCTCCGTTTTTGAGGATAGCCTGCGGGATGGCGGGGCAAAATATGCATCGGAGCTGAAGTTTTTCGAAGGAAACGTGTGCCGATTCCGAACATTATGTGAATTTGCGGGAAATGCGGTTGACTTTCGCGGAAAGCATATTAAGATAGTAGAAAGGACTTTTTTCTTGTTTCTCTGCGGAAAGAAGTGTATGATATCGTTTAATGAAACTTTGAGGTAACGGATTATGATGAATAAATTCAGACAGTGGATGTACGGCAGATACGGAAATGACGAAATGGGCATGGTGCTCTGGCTGGCTGCGCTGGCGATCATGCTGACAGGCGGCATCATGGGCATCTTTGCGAAGACAGCGGGTGTTCTTGCGTATATCGTGCTGGCGTTCCGTCTGATCTCCGTGGGTCTCTTGGCATGGATGCTTCTGAGAATGTTTTCCAAGAACATCGCAAAGCGCCGTGCGGAGAATTACAAGTGGCTGACGTTCTGGAGAAAGGTCAAGGGAGCTTTCGGAAAACGTCCCGATGCGAAGACACACCGCTATTTCAAATGCCCCTCCTGCAAGCAGAAGGTGCGTGTGCCGAAAAATATCGGTAAAATCAGCATTACATGCCCGAAATGCGGCACAAAATTTATAAAAAAGACTTGACGGAATGCCGTGAAATTGGTATGTTAAGAGTTGGAATAAGTAATAATATTGAGGTGTAATTCAATTATGGCTAAAATCAGAAAAGATATGACGATCAAGCAGGTTCTCGACAGAGACATCAACACTGCTCAGGTATTCTTCAGCATGGGTATGCATTGCGTAGGCTGCCCCTCTTCCTCCGGCGAATCTCTGGAAGAAGCTGCTCAGGTACATGGCTTTGACGTTGACATCCTCGTTGCACGCCTGAACCATTTCCTTGGCGAAATGGACTGATCGCAGAAATATAGATCATTTTTTTCAAGCAAACGCGTCGGCAAGACACGGCGCCGCGCAGAAACTCTTCTAAAGAGAACGGGGGATAGGTGAGAGCCCCGGGAGAGACGCACGGATGCTATCCCTTGCAAGCGGTCCGCCCGAAGAAAGTAAGGCGGAACGACCTGCCTGCGTTAAAGGCAAAAAGAGCGCATCTTTTTTTGTGATATAAAAAAGATGAATTTAGGTGGTACCGCGGTTTTTCGTCCTAACAGATCGAGAGACCGCGATTTTATTTTTTAAGAAATAACATAACACAGAGAGGAAAAACAATGTACAGAAAAGTTTCAACTGACATGAATTTCGTCCCCAGAGAAGAGGAGATCCTCGCATTCTGGAAAGAAAATGATGTTTTCAAAAAAGCTGTTGCAGCAGGCGAAGGCAAGCCCGAATTCACATTCTATGACGGCCCGCCCACAGCAAACGGCAAGCCCCATATCGGCCATATCCTGACTCGCTGCATCAAGGACCTTTTCCCGAGATACAAGGCAATGCAGGGTTACAACGTTCTGCGTAAAGCAGGCTGGGATACTCACGGTCTGCCTGTAGAACTCGAAGTTGAAAAGATGCTCGGCCTTGACGGCAAGGAACAGATCGAAGAATACGGCGTTCGTCCCTTCATCGGCAAGTGCAAGGAATCCGTATGGAAGTATAAGGGTGAATGGGAAAAGATGTCTGACCGCGTCGGTTACTGGGCAGATATGGAAGATCCCTACATCACATACGACAACAACTACATCGAATCCATCTGGTGGTCTCTCAAGAAGATCTACGACAAGGGTCTGCTCTATAAGGGTCACAAGATCGTTCCTTACTGCCCCCGCTGCGGAACAGCACTCTCTTCTCACGAAGTAGCTCAGGGCTATAAGGACGTCAAGGAACGCTCCGCTACGGTCCGCTTCCGCTGCGTTGATGAAGAAAACACAAGCTTCCTCGCTTGGACAACAACTCCCTGGACTCTTCCCTCCAACGTCTGCCTCTGCGTAAACGCATCCGTAACATACGTTAAGGCAATGAAGGACGGCGAAGGCTTCATCATGGCGAAGGACCTCGTTGCTTCCGTTCTCGGTGAAGAAGGCGTTGAGATCGTCAAGGAATACACAGGCGCTGACCTCGTTGACCGTGAATACGAACCGCTCTTCCCCTGCACAAAGGAAGCTTGCGGCGGCAAGAGAGCATTCTTCGTCGTAGCTGACGACTATGTAACAACAACCGACGGTACAGGTATCGTTCATAACGCTCCCGCATTCGGTGAAGACGACGCTCGCGTATGCAGAAAGTTCGACCTTCCCTTCGTTCAGCTCGTTAATACAAAGGGCGAAATGTGCGGCGGCACACCCTGGGACGGCATCTTCGTAAAGGATGCTGATATCAAGATCATCACAGCTCTTGAAGAAGCAGGTCTGCTCTATGCTGCTCCCAAGTTTGAACACAGCTATCCCTTCTGCTGGAGATGTAATACTCCCCTTATTTACTATGCAAGAAGCAGCTGGTTCATCGAAATGACAAAGCTTCACGATCAGCTCATGAAGAACAATGCATCCGTCAACTGGCTGCCTGAAAACATCCGTGACGGCCGTATGGGCAACTTCCTCGATAACGTAATCGACTGGGGCGTATCCCGTGAACGTTACTGGGGTACTCCGCCCCCGATCTGGACCTGCGAATGCGGTCACGTTCATGCGATCGGCTCTATCGAAGAGCTCAAGTCCATGAGCAAGAACTGCCCCGAAGATATCGAGCTGCACAAGCCCTTTATCGACGAAGTCACGATCGGCTGCCCGAAGTGCGGCAAGGAAATGCACCGTGTTCCCGAAGTTATCGACTGCTGGTACGACTCCGGTTCCATGCCCTTCGCACAGTGGCACTATCCCTTCGAAAACAAGGAAGAATTCGAAAGACGCCTCCCCGCAAACCTCATCAGCGAAGCTCTCGACCAGACCCGTGGCTGGTTCTATACACTTATCGCCATCGGGACACTGATCTTCGATAAGGCACCTTTCGAAAACTGTATCGTTCTGGGCCACGTACAGGATAAAGACGGCAAGAAGATGT
>JAZRGP010000183.1:0-2588 GCA_045644225.1 Christensenellaceae bacterium
TTCGGTATCAGCAGGCGATGTTGGTTTGGCAGCAGCAGGAGAATACGGTGCGGCATCAGCAGGAGAATACGGTGCGGCTTCAGCAGGACGTAGCGGAATTGCATCGTGCCGTGGCGGCAAGGTAAAAGGCGGTTTGAAGTGCGCAATATGTTGTACAGAAGTTGACAACCTCGGAAGAAATGTCGGGCTTTTAGCTGCAATCGTAGACGGTGTAACAAACAAAGAAAATACATGGTACACAGTGAAAAATGGAGAGTGGGTAGAAGCAGAATGAAAAAACGACTTTACATCGAAGAGCTGAAAGAGAAGAACCCGGTAAGGCAGCTCGAAGAAGCAAAAAACAAAATTGCAGCACTTGAGGTCGAACTTGAAAAAGAAAGAAGCCTCAACGCACTTTACAAGCAGATGTTTGAGGACAGGAAAAACGCATAACAAAAAAAGAGCTTGCGGCAAACAAGCTCTCACCTATAAGAATTGGGACTATAGGATTTGATCGACATCTATATTGTAGCACACGAATTAAAAATAATCAAGGAGAGACAGGGAATGATCGAATTTGAAGGAAGACGTCGGTCGATAACTGCGGAAGAAGCGGTTATAAGCGGAATGATGAAGAGGTTCTTCAGGGCAAGAGCGAAGAAAAGCTATCTGCCGATCACTACGGAGGAAATTGAACTGATCGATCTGCTTCTGAACGGAGAACGGAAAGAAGCGGAGTTTGACGATAAACTGAAAGCTGAAATTGACGCAGCGGTACTGAATATTAGCATGGAGGACTAAGGATGAGAGCAGCAATCAGCAAATTTACAAATGAAGACAGACAGGTCATGGGCAGCATGATCACAAAGGCAAAAGCGGAAAGACAGCTTTCCAATCAGGACATATCCAACATGACAGGCTTCGGCGCTTCCTCTGTCGGCAGAGCTTCAAGAGCGGATAACACGACGACGGACAAGGTATATATCAATGTTTTAAGGGCATTAAACCTTGAATACACACCGAACAAAAAGACGGAAGAAGAAGCGAACATTGAATCGCTTGAAACGATCGCAAAAGCTATGGAGTTTGCTTATGATCAGATCGAAGTTGCGGAATCTTCCATCCGAACGGCTGAAAAGGAACTGAGCGAAGCAAGGGCGCTTCTTGACGAAGCATACGACAAGCTTGAAAAGCTGATGGAGAGATACAATGAGACCGCTATATGAGATCGACAGCGAGATCGTAAACTGCATCGACTTTGAGACCGGCGAAGTTGTCGATTTTGAAAGGCTCGAAGAACTTCAGATCGAAAGAGACAAGAAGATCGAAGGTGTTGCAAAGCTTTACCTGAACAGAACGGCAGAAGCCGAACAGTACAAGAAGCACAAAGAGAAGTTTGCTGCTCTTGAAAAACAGGCGAAGAGAGAAGCGGAAAGCATCAAGTATTACCTTGCAGAGGCTCTTTCCGGCAGCAAATTTAAGACGATCGAAGTTGACATCAAATTCAGATCCAGCGAAGCAGTCAAGATCGAAGATGAAGAAGCCTTCATCAGATGGGCAGAAGAAAACAGAGATGATCTTCTCAAATACACGCCTGTGGAGATATCCGCAGAGAAAGTTAAAGCGGCGATCAAGGCAGGACAGGATATCAAAGGCGCATACTTAGAGAAGCGCAGCAATATCCAAATTAGATAGTGCAAGGCGCATAGAGGCGGCTATGCGATTTACATTCCAAAAGCACTCGCGGAAAGAAAGCAGTAACAAGAAGGTGCCGCCTCACACTTCTTGAAAGGAATTGGGAAAATGGAAAGTACACTTAAAAGACCACGCGCTCTGCGTGAAGATGAGATCGAAATACGAGCCAAAAAAGAGACTGAAAAAGGCGTTGTATTGCTTCTCTATAAAACGGCAAGAACCGACATGGATTTGCACGACGAAACATTCGGTGCAGGAAATTGGCAGACGGATTACAAAGAAATCAAGGGCAATCTGTACTGCGGAATCGGGGTCAGACCTTCGGAATTTGAGTGGGTATGGCGTTGGAACTGCGGTGTTGAAAGCAGAGAAGACGGCGAAGGCAACGAGAAAAAAGGCGAGGCTTCTGATGCGCTGAAAAGGGCAGGAACGCTCTTTGGCATAGGAAGGGAACTTTATACAGCCCCGTTTATATTCGTCAAGACAGGCGATTATGCGAAGAACGACAAGGGGAAATGCGGCGACACCTTCAAAGTTGAAAAGATCAAGATAACCGACGGACGGATCACTGGGCTTGCGATCCGCAACAGTGCAGGCAAAAGATGTTTTGTTTGGCAGAAGCAAGAAAGCAAATAAAGCCCCGTGCGCTTTATGGGTACTCTCATAGATAAAATCTCCTAAGAAAATCATACAAACTTCGTTTCTGCGGTCTGCACGGGAGATCGCAGGAACACCTTTCAGACAATGCGAAGACCTGTACTCTTTGTAAATACAAAAAAATAATATCGTTAAGTATTTTAAACTAAATAGGTATAAAACGCTGCATCTGCATTAGGTACAGGGTGATGCAGATGCCAGGGAGGTGCAAAACCTCCGGCACAGAAAGGAGAAGCTGTGGCGAGACCAACAAAAGC
>JAZRGP010000184.1:0-1461 GCA_045644225.1 Christensenellaceae bacterium
TAAACAGATCTCTCGTGCGCCATTTATCCTCGCGTGCTTGTTGATCCTGCAGACGCTGTTCGTATTTTTGGGAAATACTTTCACGAGTAATACCGGCATTTGCAAGCATTTCCTTGACATTATCATTTGAAGCATCATAAAATGACAGCTTTTCATCAAGTGAATTGACTATGCTTTTTTTATTTGCAAAATACTCTGCTTCTTTTCCCGCTGCTTTTGCTTCTTTCCAGGAAGAAGGCTCCGCCTGATTCTGTTTTATTGCAGCAAAATATTCCGCCTCTTTTCCCGCTGCTTTTGCTTCTTTCCAGTTTGCAAAACTCATTAGTCCCCTCCGTTTACTTTACCGAATTATATTTGATATAATCAGTCGCAAATCCATGAACATCCAGTATCATTTCGTTGCTTTCGCCATTATTCTTTGCCTCCGTCATAATTTTTTTGTATGCCGTAGCCGAGTCCATTCCATCCGCCCGATACCCGATAAAGGTGTTTTCATAATCTTTCAAAGTCTTCGTCGAAGGCTGTTGTCTCGGACCTCCTCCGCCGCCTCCACCGGAAGAAATCCTATTTACTTTCGCATATGCTGCAGATGTTCCGATCGGCACACCAAGAGCCTCCGCGGCCGCTTTTGTAAGCACCTTTCCGAATGTGTTTACCTCATTCAGTGCATTCTGATATGCGTTCTGCTTCTGAATTTCCGCAAGCGCAATCTCACTTTGGTTCTGCGCGTTATAATCATCCTGCGCAGCTGCAAGGTATTGGCTCGCAGTCCCAAGCGCCGCAGCTGCAGACTGATTTTCCGCGCGCTGTGCCTGGATCTGCTGCTGCGTTAAATCCGCAAGATCCTGCGCATCATTCGCCTTACGCTGCAGTTCTGCGAGATTTTTCGAAAGCAGAAGGCGGTCAGCCTCAGCCTTTTGAGCAGCTGTAATATCATTGTAGGAATTGCCGATCGCATTATCGTGAAGGATCTGTGCAGAAACCGACGCATCCTGCGCCGCAGTACCGTATATTCCCGAGCCATTCTGCACGATCTGTTCGTCCGGAGCGTTTATTCTGCGCCGGGACAATTCAAGCACATCCTCTCCGATCGCGCCGTATGCTGCATCATTACTTTTCTTCAGAATATCGATCGCGGCATTGTAATCCTCTGCCGCCTTCTTCTGCGCCGCCGAGCCTTCAGCGGCAATCTTTTTATAGTCTGCAGTATAGTCTTTCGCTGCTACATCGGCGGACCCGTAAAGATCCGCCGCAAGTTGTTTAATAGAATCCGCGTTATTTACTTTGCTCATAATTCCTCCCGCAGTTTTACACATTTACACCAAGCGCCCTCAGCTGCTTCTTCGTAAGTTTCTTTCCCTTTTCAATGCCAAGTGCCGCAGCTGCAGCATCAGTCTTAACCATTCCGTAAAGAGCGATTTCAGCAAGAGCATTCGCTTTTGCGTTCTGTTTCTGTTGTTC
>JAZRGP010000185.1:0-1263 GCA_045644225.1 Christensenellaceae bacterium
CATTCTGTCATCCGCATATACGCCTGCGTCCGAAAGTCTGTTGAGGAGCGTGCTCTTGCCTGCATTGGTATAGCCGACGAGCGCGACTTCCTTGACGCGGTTCTTCTCGCGGACGGCTCTGCGCAGCTGACGTTCCTGACCGATCTCGTCGATCTCTTTTTCCAGCTCGTAGATGCGTCTGCGGATGCGTCTGCGGTCGGTCTCGATCTTCTTTTCACCGGGACCTCTCGTGCCGATACCGCCGCCGAGACGGGAGAGCGCCGTGCCTTCGCCGGAAAGGCGGGGCAGATTATACTTCATCTGTGCAAGCTCGACCTGCAGCTTGCCCTCGCGGGTCTTTGCGCGTCCCGCAAAAATATCGAGGATGAGCGTCGTTCGGTCGATGATCTTAAGACCGAGAATCTCTTCCAGATTTCTTTCTTCGATGGGTGTCAGCTCGTCGTTGAAGATCGCAACATCCGCATCCAGTGCAGATGCCGCGAGCGCAAGTTCCCTTGCCTTGCCGCTGCCGACATAAGTTCCTTTATCACGCGGACGCTTCTGCACCTCGCTGAAAACGACCTCCGCGCCTGCGGTATCCGTCAGCAATGCGAGCTCCTTCATGCTCTCCTCGGTCGTGTTTAAGCCGATGAGCATCGCGCGCTCCTTCTTCTCCGCGGTATCCTCCAGACGGATCAGCTGCGCAACGACAGCCGTCTTGCGGGCGATCTCCGCCATGAGCGGTGCGTTGGGCATCTTGTTCACGCGGTACGGTCCGAAGAAGCTGACCTCTCCGAGCGTCTCGCCGATCATGCCAATACCGATCGCGACGGGCTTCTCGTCCTTTACGGCGATCGCCGCCATCGCATCCAGCCTCGATGAAACCAGCGTACCCATATCGACATCCGAGAGCATCGGCGCGCCATTGGGATGCGTATGGATGCAGCGCACGCCCGAAAGCCCCAGCGTTCCGCGGCGCTTGCGGATATACGGCATCTGCACGTCGCTCGAGCCGCCGACGGAAACATCCAGCACTCTGCCGCTGCGGGATACGTATACCGAGATCTCTCTGTTGAGTTTCCCCGAATGCAGTGCAAGCAGCTCCGCCATCTCCATGGAGACAAATTCGTCCTTCTGCAGCTTCATTTCATAGAGCTGTTCAAGTTGTTCGAGCACACTGTCTCTGATGCCCGATATATTGCCGTTGATCAATGTTTACCTCTTCTTTCCCTGCGCCGTGCGACGATGATATAGATCACGATATCCGCGAAGTCGGATCGTAGC
>JAZRGP010000186.1:0-2429 GCA_045644225.1 Christensenellaceae bacterium
TACGAGCACCGTGAGAGGAGATGAAGAACTCAAGTACGGACAGACCTTCGCGGAAGTTCGCTCTGATCGGGATTTCGATGATCTCACCGGACGGGTCAGCCATAAGACCACGCATGCCGGCAAGCTGTCTGATCTGGTTGATAGAACCACGGGCACCGGACTTCGCCATCATGTTGATCGGGTTGAAGTCGTCCATGCTGTCTGTCAGAGCAGCAGTAACCTTATCTGTTGTTTCCTGCCAGATCTTGATCGCGTTGTTCTTTCTTTCCTTATCCGTCAACAGACCGCGCTTGTACTGTCTGTCGAGGTAGTTCATTTCTTTGTTAGCAGCTGCGATGTATTCCTTCTTAGCTTCGGGAACGATGATGTCCGAAACGGATACTGTAACCGCACCTGTGGAATAATGGAAGCCCTGCTTCTTGATCGCGTCGAGAACGCGGGATGTGCGCGTAGCGCCCAGCTTTGCGAAGCATACGTCGACGATCTTACCGAGCTGCTTCTTGCCGACGACTTCGTTTACCTCATACTGAAGTTCGTTTTCGGGCTTGGAGCGATCGAGGTAACCGAGATCCTGCGGGATCGCACGGTTGAAGATGATCTTGCCGGCTGTTGTCGGGATAACGCCCGTCTTCATTTCGCCGTCGACTTCCTTTGTTACGCGGACCTGAATGCGTGCCTGCAGGTCGATCGCGCCTGTGTTCTGAGCAAGGAGTGCTTCCTCAGGAGACATGAATACGCTGCCCTCGCCCTTTGCGCCGGGACGCTCGAGTGTGAGGTAGTAAGAACCGATGACCATGTCCTGCGTGGGGCTGACGACCGGCTTACCGTCCTGAGGCTTCAGGATGTTGTTCGCAGCGAGCATGAGGTATCTTGCTTCAGCCTGTGCTTCAACGGAAAGCGGGAGATGAACAGCCATCTGGTCGCCGTCGAAGTCAGCGTTGAATGCCGTACATACGAGCGGATGCAGCTTGATCGCATGACCTTCTACAAGGATGGGCTCGAATGCCTGGATACCCAGTCTATGGAGCGTAGGTGCACGGTTCAGCATTACGGGATGGCCCTTAATGACGTCTTCAAGCACTTCCCAAACCTCGGGACGGAGCTTTTCGACCATGCGCTTTGCGCTCTTGATGTTGTGTGCATAATTTTCCTGAACGAGCTTCTTCATAACAAAGGGCTTGAAGAGTTCGAGCGCCATTGTCTTGGGAAGACCGCAGTTTGTCATGCTGAGATCGGGACCAACGACGATTACGGAACGGCCGGAGTAGTCAACACGCTTACCCAGGAGGTTCTGACGGAAACGACCCTGCTTACCGCGGAGCATATCCGAGAGAGACTTGAGGGAACGGTTGCCTGCGCCTGTAACGGGACGGCCGCGTCTGCCGTTGTCGATCAGTGCGTCAACTGCTTCCTGCAGCATGCGCTTTTCGTTGCGGACGATGATGTCCGGCGCCTTGAGCTGCAGCAGTCTGTTGAGACGGTTGTTTCTGTTGATAACGCGTCTGTAGAGGTCGTTGAGGTCGGAGGTAGCAAATCTGCCGCCGTCGAGAGCGACCATCGGACGAAGATCCGGAGGAATTACGGGAATGACATCGAGGATGATCCATTCCGGCTTGTTACCGGACTTTCTGAAAGCTTCTACAACTTCCAGACGCTTGATGATGCGCAGGCGCTTCTGACCTGTCGCAGTTACGATCTCCTTCTTGAGTTCAGCGGAGATCTTTTCAAGGTCGACCTTCTGCAGGAGGACCTTGACAGCCTCGGCACCCATGCCAGCCTTGAAGGCATCGACGCCGTACTTCATCTGAGCTTCGCGGTATTCCTTCTCTGTGAGGACCTGCTTGTTATCAAGCGCGGTATCACCTGCATCTGTTACGACGTATGCCGCAAAGTACAGGACCTTTTCCAGAGAACGCGGAGACATATCAAGCAGCAGACCCATTCTGGAGGGAATGCCCTTGAAATACCAGATGTGAGATACCGGAGCAGCGAGTTCGATATGACCCATACGCTCACGGCGGACCTTAGCATGTGTTACTTCTACACCGCACTTGTCGCAGACGATGCCCTTATGACGGATGCGCTTATAGCGGCCGCAGTGGCATTCCCAGTCCTTCGTCGGTCCGAAGATCCTTTCGCAGTACAGACCATCTTTTTCCGGCTTGAGTGTGCGGTAATTGATTGTTTCCGGCTTTTTAACTTCGCCATGAGACCATTCTCTGATCTTATCAGGCGATGCCAGACCTATTTTTATAGAATCGAAAGTGTTGAGTTCCAGCAAGTGACCCCTCTCCCTTCATAAATCAAATTTTATTAGTCGTTGTGTCTGCTTCTGCCAAAGTCCAGCCCGAGATCGTCGAAGTCGGTCATAACGTCAACATCGAGATCGTCCAGCAGATCTTTGTCGTCAAAACCATCGTCGAATCCCA
>JAZRGP010000187.1:0-3777 GCA_045644225.1 Christensenellaceae bacterium
CGGCACGATCGCATCCGGCGATGCTTTCGTCAGCAGCGAAGAACTCTCCGATAAGATCCGCAGCACATTCGATGCCGCTGCCTGCGAAATGGAAGGCTCTGCGATCGGTCAGGTCTGCTCCTCCTTCGAGGTTCCCTACTGCGTCATCCGTGCGATCTCTGACTGTGCGGACAACGATGCATTCATGGATTATCCCACATTCGAAAAGATCGCCGCTGCAAGAGCGATCGAGCTCGTCAGCGCATTTGTCAAAGCTTATTAAATCAAACAGCAAAAAAGCATCCTGTAAAAGGATGCTTTTTTTATTGTATTTTACGTAATTTATCAAGAACTGCTTCAAAGTCATCAGGCAGCGGCGCCGTGAATACCATGCGTTCGCCTGTCCGCGGATGATCAAGAGCAAGGCGGAATGCATGCAGCAGCTGTCCCTCTGTCTTAAACGGATCCTTCACTCTGCTTCCGTATACGGGGTCGCCGACGACGCAATGCCCGATATGCGCGGAATGCACGCGGATCTGATGCGTTCTGCCCGTTTCGAGGTCCGCACGCAGCAGCACATAGCCTTTAAACCGCTCCAGGACCGTGAAGTTCGTCGCAGCATATCTTCCGTCGGGAACGATCGCCATGCGCTTACGGTCTGTTCTGTGGCGTCCTATGGGCGCTTCTACGCGAACGCTCTCCTCCTTGAGGTTTCCGTGTACAAGCACCTGATAAGAACGGTGCGCAGACTTCTCCTTGATCTGCTCCGCAAGGCTGACGTGCGCCGCATCGTTCTTCGCGATGACGACGAGCCCCGTCGTATCCTTATCCAGCCGATGCACGATACCGGGACGGATCTCTCCGTTGATCCCCGAAAGGTCTTTGATATGATAGAGGATCGCATTGACGAGCGTACCGCTCTCGTTGCCGACAGCAGGATGCACGACCATGCCGCGGGCTTTGTTGATGACCGCAAGATCCGCGTCCTGATAGACGATATCGATCGGGATATCCTCAGGCTCTACGGCGATCTCTGTCGGCTCCGCAAGCATCACGCTGATCTCCTGCCCCGCCTTCGGCTTATCCTTTGCCTGCGCGGGTCTGCCGTTCAGCAGAACCTCTCCGCGCTCAATGGCATGCTGAATATGCGAGCGCGTCACGCCGAGTTTTTCGGAGAGCAGTTTATCCAGCCGCTGCCCGACGTCCTCCTGCGCGATCGTTATGATGATCTCTTCCATTATTTTGTTCCGCCATCGATCTCCGCGATCTCCGCAGTGATCTCCTCGTTTTCTTTATTGAGCGCATAGATCACCTTATTGAGTTCAGCGATCTTCTTCTGGTTTTTCGCACGTCTTACGACGAGCTTTGCGCGGTATTTCTGCAGACGGAGTTCTTCCTTTGCGAGTACTTCGGCATTTTCAAGCTCAACTGCCTTTTCATCCTGCGGCTCTTCTTCCACTTCAACAGGAAGAACAGCTTCTTCCACTGCTTCGGGGAGGGTCGTCTCTTCGGTCGTTTCCACAGTTTCTTCCACTTCAGCGATCATCGCTTCGGATTCATCGTTCTGCGCTCTCTTTTTCCCAAAAATCATTCCTTTGCCTCCTGTTTCTCGCCGAGATTTTTATAGAATTCTCTGCCGCGCTTGGTAAAGATCAGATATACGCCCAGCGCGATCGCAGAGCATGTCACGTAGATATCCGCAACATTGAATACTGCGAAGTTAACGAAAGTAAATTCGATAAAGTCCACAACATATCCCGCAAATATACGGTCGATCAGGTTGCCGATCGCACCGGATGCGAGGAATGCAAGCATAATGCTGACAAATCTCGGCATTTTATTACGGTATTTGAAGATGATGAAGATCAGCACGATGCTCATGATCGCAGAGACCGCCGTGAGGAACCATGTTCCGCTCGAGAGCATGCTGAATGCCGCACCTGTGTTCTCAAAATAGTTGAAATCCAGTACCTTGGGGATGATGGTCATTGCGCCGTCCGCGAGCGCATCGACCGCCCAGATCTTTGTGAGCTGATCCAGCAGTACCGCCAGACCGATGATGATCGCCTCTATCATTTTTCTCCTCCGATAATGCGTCCCTCAGGGATCTGCAGAAGCCTGAGCGCATTTTTATAAAATATTTTTTCGAGTTCTTCGTCTTTGAGCCCCAGCTGCATCAGCATCTCTGCGGCTTTCTGTCCGTTGGACCAAGGCATATCCGATGCATACAGAACCTTATCCGCACCCATCATACGGATCGCCATGCGGATGTCCCTCGGATCGGCATAGATATGCGACATGGATGTGTCGATATAAAGATTCGGGATATCCTGCGTATAGATATACTCCATGGATTCCTCATAGGTCTTCGATCCGCCGAGGTGCGCCGCGATCACGATCAGCCTCGGAAACTCCTTTGCGACCTTTGCGATCGCCTGCGGTTTGCCGTGGACTACGTGCGGCGAATACGGATCCTTGCCTGCATGGAAGAGCAGCGGTAGTCCCAGCTCCTCGATCTTTTCATATACGGGAAAGACGCTCTCGTCATCCACGAAAAATCCCTGATAATCGGGATGCAGCTTGATGCCTTTGAGTCCGATATCGCGGATGCGTTCAAGCTCGCCGATCGCCTCAGGATCCCGCGGATGCACGCTTCCGAAGGAAACGATGCTGCCGTGGTTCTGCTCCTGCGCCCAGTCGTTGACATGCTTCTGATGTCCGACTGTTGTCACGATGGGCATCAGCACACCTGCGTCTGTGCCGTATTCTCTTAATCTTCTGCGGGCTTCTCCGATCGTGCCGTCGGTCACGGGCGTGATCTGTACTTTATCACCGTATGCAGCTGCCCTTCCCGTAAGCTCTCCCATAGCTTTGGGAGCGATGCGATCGGGAAACGCATGAACATGAAAATCTATTCTCATAATATCCTTTCCGTCGCCGCAATATGCGGCAGGATCTTCTTTTACTATATCATACTCCCGCAAATAACGTGGGAGATAATCTGTAAATATATTTTAAACACTTCATTATTTTATCATATATTCCGCTGAAATACATCCCCCATTCTGCGAGAATTTCATATACAAAAAGAGATCACCGATATAAACCGATGATCTCTGAAGTTCGCATTGATTATAATGTCTTGAAGAAAGCATCCAGCAGACGAACCTGCTCTGCGCCCTTGATGATAACCGTCTCACCTGTGCTGCTGACGAGCTTATACTTTGCCTCGCCGCCTTCCTGCGCAAAATCGTTGAAGCCATTGATGTTGATGCTTTCACTGAAGCCCAGCAGATAGTCTGCGCTGACGTTCAGGATCTGCACGATCGCTCGGATAAAATCAATGTCAGGGCTGCGCTTATTATTGACATAACGGGAAACCGTCGCTTCCGTCACGTTTGCGGCTTTCGCAAGTTCTTTCTGGCGCATATTGCGGATACTCATGACATACGAAAGTCTTCCGCCGAAATTGTCTTCCATGATCTCGTCCTCACATTGTTTTTTATATTCGATTGTATAACTGAACAATCGTGTGTATTAGTATTTTGCACGATAAAAATGCCTTTGTCAAGCCTTTTTTGAGCACTTTCACAAATTTCATTTGTACAAGCGAACAAAAAAAGATTATTCATTTTTTCACAAATTTGTCCGACTATACAACAAGTGGCAGTCAGAGATCCGACTGCCACAATATCTGCTCTTTTTTGCGTATATTTCTTATTTTTTGACATCTGCAGAAGCATTCGGCTGAGTTGCTTCCGCAGAGGGTACAAGCTCAGGCGCGGCTGTTGCCGTGGA
>JAZRGP010000188.1:0-8469 GCA_045644225.1 Christensenellaceae bacterium
GCTACGATCCGACTTCGGTATGTCGGATAGAATGCTCGTAATGTGTGAAGGCCGTATGGTTGGCGAACTCAGCAAAGAAGAGTTCGAACAGACTAAGATTTTGGAGCTCGCTTCGGGTATTTAAGTCCGGCAGCTTAGGAGAAAAACTATGAAAACAAAACAATTTTTTAAGAAATTCGGTATTCTGATCTTATTGGTAGTTCTTTGCGCATTCTTCGCAATCGCAACTGAAGGTATCTTCATCAAGGCTGACAACCTTCTGAACGTTGCTAGACAGGTCGCAATGATCGGTATTGCTTCCGTAGGTATGGCGTTCGTTATGATCACAGGCGGTATGGACCTCTCCATCGGCTCTCTGCAGGGTCTTCTCGGCGTTCTTACAGCAATGATGATGGTTAACGGCGGCTTCCCGATCTGGCTCGCGATCATCTGCACGCTCCTCATCGGTGTTATCGCAGGCGTATTCCACGCTTTCATTTACGACAACTTCAATGTTCCTCCGATGATCATCACTCTTGCAATGTACACATCCTACCGTGGTCTTGCATACGTAATCAGCGGCGGTAAGCCCGTATTCGGCTTTGACGAAGCGTTCACAATGATCGGTCAGGGTTACCTCTGGTTCATCCCCGTTCCCGTTACCATCATGCCTATCATGATCGTTATCGGCTGGTTCATCCTCACAAAGACTTCCGTTGGTAAGTACATCTACGGTCTCGGCGGCAACGAAGAAGCATGCCGTCTCTCCGGTGTAAACATCAGAGGCATGAGATACTTCATCTACGCTTTCTCCGGTTTCTGCGCAGCTCTCGCAGCAGTAGTTCTCTGCTCCCGCGTTAACTCCGGTCAGCCGAAATCCGGTACTGGCTTCGAATTCGAAGTTATCACAGCTATCGTTCTCGGCGGCGTATCCATCAAGGGCGGTTCCGGCAGCATTTGGGGCGTTCTCGTCGGCGTACTCTTCATGGGCGTTATGAAGAACGGCTTCATCCTCATGAACGTAAACGAGTATCTCCAGATGGTACTCCAGGGCTTCGTACTCCTCGCAGCAGTTATCTTCGATAACCTCATGAGCAAGCCCGCTAAGCTTACAAAAGAAAAGCTTATGGAAGAAGCAGCTGCAAAGACACAGGCTGCTTGATCAAACAGTTGAAAATTTAAACCTTATAAACGGTACAGTCTGTCGGATTCGGCAGACTGTACTGTTGTTGAATTTTGGAGAAATGAAAAAAACAGCAATCGTGACCGGAGGCAGCGGCGGTATCGGCAAAGCCACTGCGATCGCTCTGGCAAAGGAAGGCTACGACCTTCTCATAACTTATTTAAGCCGAAGATCCAGCGCTGAAGACACCTGCAGACAGGTCGAGGCAGTCGGGAAGAAGTGTGTTGCGGTAAAAGCAGACATTTCCGATCTTGACGACATCGCCGAATTATATCGTGTATGCAGCGAAGAGTTCGGTGCGCCTGACCTTGTAGTCAACAACAGCGCATGGGAAAAGATGGTCTCCTTTCTGGATACCACACCTGAAATTTTTGATAATACTGTAAATGTAAATCTGCGCGGCACGTTTTTCTGTGCTCAGGCAGGTGCGAAGATGATGAAGGAGGCAGGCAAAGGCGGTCTGATCATCAATATTTCTTCCGTGCAGGCGGATGGCTGCTGGCCGAATTATGCCTGCTATTCCGCTTCCAAGGCGGGGCTTACAAAACTCACGAAGAACATCGCACTCGAGCTTGCGCAGTATGGCATCCGTGCGGTTGCGGTCCATCCGGGATATATCGATGTCGGACTGGACTATGATACCGATAAGGGCCTCGAAGCGGGCATCCCCATGAAGCGCTTCGGCAAAGCAGAAGAAGTTGCAAATCTGATCGCGTTTCTCGCTTCGGATAAAGCAGCTTATGCTACGGGTTCGGTATTTCATATTGACGGCGGTGTATTGCTGCCGAACTGCGCAGAAAATAATCTGAACGATTATTGATCAAAGAAAGAACTGATATGAGCGAAAATTGTATCAACAGATATAGATTGAAAAACGACTATATCGAGGCGGAGTTTACCAATGTCGGTGCGGCGCTGGTCTCGCTGAAGGTAAACGATCGGGCAGGGAAGAAGAGAGACATCGTTCTTGGATATGACGATCTCACGAACTACACTTCCAATACGGTCTACTTCGGTGCGATCCTCGGACGAATGGCAGGAGAGGTGCGTCCTCCGCGATTCATCTGGAACGGCAGGCAGGTCGACCTCCCGACGGATGAAAACGGTATGCATCTGCATGGCGGAGCTGACGGCATCACGTTCAAGACGTGGAACACAGAGTGTGCGGATGAAACAAAGCTGCGCTTTACCGTCCTGAGCACGCAGGAGGCTTCGGGATATCCCGAAGACGTGGTCTTCTCTGCGGAATACCGTCTGGAGGGAAATGCCCTCTGTCTGGAGTATTCAGCTTCTTCTGCTGAGCCGACTCCCGTGAATATGACGGCGCATCCGTACTTTAACCTCAACGGACACGAAAGCGGCGATGTATCGGGCCATGTGCTCCGCATCCATGCCGATGAATATTCGGTCACATGGGGTGAAGAACTCGCAAAGGGAACGGTGTTCTCCTGCGCGGATAATGCTGTGCTGGATTTCCGCAAAGCGAAGGAGATCGGCACGCATGAATATGACCTCAGCTATGTGCTCGATAAAAAGGCCGAATATGATACGGAACTCTGGAGCGCTGAGAGCGGCATCAGAATGCGCATGAAGTGTTCTGCGCCCTGCATTCAGTGTTACAATGCCTGCGAAACAAACGAGATCGGCAAGGGCGGCGCTGTATACGGCAAAGGCTCTGCGATCTGTCTGGAACCGCAGCATTTTCCCAACAACGTGAACATCCCCGAAGCGGAAACACCCTTCGCGGATGCAAAACAAAGCTATAAACATACCGTTCGGTATGAATTTGATTTGAAATAAATATTGAGAGGAGTATTTTGCATGAAAATTACAGATGTAGAGGCTATCGTTGTAAAACAGCCCACGATCGAGGATATTGGTGACGGAAGTCAGGATACCGTCGTTGTCCGCGTTCATACAGACGCAGGCATCAGCGGTGTAGGTGAAGCGGACTCTTCCCCTTATGTTGTCAGAGAGATCATCTATTGCCCCGCATCCCACATCGTTTGCAAGGGTCTCAGAGACGTTATCATCGGCATGGATCCGATGGATATCGACGTTATTTACGAAAAGATGTATCAGGCATCTTATTATTACGGCAGAAGAAGTGCTGCGATCCACGCGATCAGCGCGATCGAAATGGCACTTTGGGATATCAAGGGTAAGGCACTCGGTCTCCCCGTATACAAGCTTCTCGGCGGCGCATTCAGAACAGAAGTTCCTGCATACTGCAGCGTACTGATGCCCGATACAGAAGATGAGATCAAGCGCATCGTTGATACATATATGCCGCAGGGCTATTGCGGTATCAAGTTCGGCTGGGGCGCACTCGGCTATGACCTCAACAGAGACGTTGAGCTCGTCGCTGCCTGCAGAGAAGCTCTCGGCAAGGATGCTAAGCTCATGATCGACATCGGCATGAGATGGAAGGGCGCTAAGACTGTTATGAAGATGTGCGAACGTCTTAAGGAATTCGACCTCTTCTGGCTGGAAGAACCCTTCACACCCGACTACCTTGACGGTTACAGAAGACTTGCTAATGTCGATATGACCATCGCAGCAGGCGAAGAACAGGGTACGCTCTACGAACTGATGGAGCTTCTTGATACAAACGGCGTTGATATCCTCCAGCCCGACATGGCTCGCTGCGGCGGTATCGGCATCGCAAAGAAGATCTCCGACATCGCAGCGATGAAGGACATCCCCGTAATCCCGCACGCATTCAAGACAGGTATCCTGATGTCTGCATCCCTGCAGTATGTTGCAGCAGCGAAGAACGCATTCACACTGGAATACATCTGCCAGGAAACAGTACTCAGCAAGAGACTCATCAAGCACCACTTCAGCATCGATGCAAACGGTATCGTACGCATCCCCGATGCACCCGGCCTCGGTATCGAGATCGACGAAGCTGTTCTTGAAGAGTACGCAGTACGCAGATAAGCAGGCTGACGATAAACCCCGCATTTCGGGTTTTTCGCATCGGCTCGAATCGCTGCGACGTACGCGGAGTACGCCTCGCTCTCTCGCTCGCGAGAAAATCCAAACTTCGGGATTTCTTGTCAGCCTGAGATTCGGCTGCAGGTAAACCCCGCCTTCTGGGTTTTTCGCAACGATCAAATCTTATAAAATATTCTAAGGCTGCAGAGCGATCTGCAGTCTTTTTTATGGCTGATTCTTGACAAGGAAAACCGTTCTGTTTATCCTTAAATCAGGAAATAATTTCACAGTAAAAAGGAGCAGATCATATGAAGCATGCTTTGGGTATAGAACTCGGTTCTACGCGCATTAAGGCAGTTGCCGTTGACGGCGCGCATATTCCCGTATCTTCGGGAGACTATACATGGAAGAGCACCTTTGAAAACGGTGTCTGGACATATTCCCTTGACGAAGTCTGGGCAGGTCTCAAGGCCGCAGTAGCAGGTGTTGATAATAAAGATGAGATCGGTGTCATGGGTATCTCGGGCATGATGCACGGTTATCTCGCTTTTGATAAAGACTGGAACCTGCTCGTTCCCTTCCGCACATGGCAGAACACCATCACGGGTCGGGCTGCGGAAGAACTGACCTCTCTTTTCGGATTCAATATCCCGCAGAGATGGAGCATTGCGCACCTCTGGCAGGCTGTGCTGAATGGCGAAGAACATATCGGCAGGATCGCGCATATCACGACGCTTGCGGGTTACGTGCATTATATGCTGACGGGTGTCAATGCGATCGGCATCGGCGAAGCATCGGGCATGTTCCCGATCGATGCGGAAACGCTGGATTATGATGCGCAGATGATGGAAAAGTTTAATGCGCTTGCTGCTCCGCGTGAACTGCCGTGGAAGCTTGCGGATATCCTGCCCAAAGTGCTGAATGCGGGCGAGGATGCAGGCTGCCTCACGGAAAAGGGTGCTGAACTGCTCGGCGGTCAGCTGGCTGCGGGGATTCCCTTTGCACCTGCGGAAGGCGACGCAGGGACGGGCATGACGGCAACGAATGCCGTTGCTCCGCGCACGGGAAATGTCTCTGCAGGTACGTCCATCTTCTCTATGATCGTTCTGGAGCGTCCGCTCGAAAAGGTCTACGAGGAGATCGACATCGTAACGACGCCTACAGGCAAACCCGTTGCGATGGTCCACTGCAACAACTGCACGAACGATACGAACGCATGGGCGGAGGTCCTGAAGGAAACCGCAATGCTCTTCGGTGCGCAGCCGACTGCGGGAGAACTCTATACAAAGCTCTATGAACACAGCCTTTCCGGCGATGCGGATTGCGGCGGTATCCTCGTCTGCAATTACCTCGCAGGTGAAGGCGTTACGCACATGGACGAAGGCAGACCGCTCGTCGTGAGAAAAGCAGATTCGAAATTCACGCTTGCGAACTTCTTCCGTGCGCAGCTCTATTCCACGATGGCGACGCTCAAGGTCGGCATGGATATCCTCGCTGAGGAGAATGTCGCGATCGACTCGCTTACGGGTCACGGCGGTCTCTTCAAGACTCCCGTTGTCGGTCAGAAATACATGGCTGCGGCTTGCAATGCTGCGGTAACATGCATGGAAACAGCAGGCGAGGGCGGACCTTACGGCATGGCGCTGCTCGCAGCATACCGTCTTAACAAGGCTGACGGGGAAACGCTTGAGGATTATCTCAATAAGTACGTCTTTGCGGGTGTTTCGGGAACGACGATCCAGCCCGATGCGGAAGATGTTGCGGGATTCAATGCATATATCGAACAGTATAAGCAGCTGCTCAAGGTCGAGCGGACTGCGATCGAAGTGATCTGAGGTAAAAAAGAATGAAGAAATACAGTTTTTGGTTTGTTGTCGGCTCGCAGTTTCTCTACGGTCCCGAAGTTCTGGATACAGTAGATAAAAGAGCGGCAGAGATGGCAGAGAAGCTCTCCGAGGCTCTGCCCTATGAACTCGTCTATAAAGTAACAGCGAAGACCAACAAGGAAATTACGGATATCGTCAAAGAGGCAAATTACGACGATTCCTGCGCAGGCATCATCACATGGTGCCATACCTTCTCTCCCAGCAAGATGTGGATCAACGGACTTGCGAACCTGCAGAAGCCGTATTGTCACCTCGCAACGCAGTATAACCGTGAGATCCCGAACGACGAGATCGACATGGATTTCATGAACCTCAATCAGGCGGCTCATGGTGACAGAGAACACGGTTTTATCGCAGCGCGTCTGCGCATGCCGAGAAAGGTGATCGCAGGATACTGGCAGGATGAAAAGGTGCATAAGCGCCTCGGCGACTGGATGAAGTCCGCAGTCGGTGTTGCAGTGTCGAAGGATCTCAAGGTCATGCGCTTTGGCGATAACATGCGTGAGGTCGCTGTTACGGAAGGCGACAAGGTAGAAGTACAGACCAAGCTCGGCTGGCAGGTCAACACATGGGCAGTCGGCGATCTCGTGAAGGAAATGAACGCAGTTACCGAAGCGGAGATCGACGCACTCGTGGAAACATTCAAAGCTGAATACGACATCGCGACGGATAACATCGGTGCGATCCGTTATCAGGCGAGGGAAGAGATCGCCATGAAGAAGATGATGGATGCGGAGGGCTGCAAAGCATTCTCCAATACATTCCAGGATCTTTACGGCATGGAGCAGCTTCCCGGGCTTGCTTCTCAGCATCTCATGGCGCAGGGCTATGGCTACGGCGGTGAAGGTGACTGGAAGGTATCCGCGATGACCGCGATCATGAAAGCGATGGGCGAGGGCGGCAACGGTGCTTCCGCATTTATGGAAGACTATACTTACCATTTCGCAGAGGGCAATGAATACAGCCTCGGCGCGCATATGCTGGAAGTTTGTCCCAGCCTTGCTGGGGGCAGACCGCGCATCGAAACGCATCACCTCGGGATCGGCATGAACGAAAAGGATCCCGCAAGACTCGTTTTCGAAGGCAAGGCAGGCGATGCGATCGTCGTGAGCCTTGTGGATATGGGCGGCAGACTCAGATTGATCTGTCAGGATATCGTCTGCGTCAAACCCATCATGCCCATGCCGAATCTCCCCGTTGCGCGCGTTATGTGGCAGGCGATGCCCGATCTTGCAACAGGCGTGGAATGCTGGATCACGGCAGGCGGTGCGCATCATACCGTTCTTTCCTATGACGTATCTGCAGAGCAGATGAAAGACTGGGCGCGGATGATGGATATCGAATTTGTTCATATTACGAAAGATACGACAGTCGAGGCGCTGGAGAAGGAACTCTTCTTAAACGACCTCGCATGGAAGCTGAAATAAGGAGAAACTATGCTGGAAGAACTGAAAGCACTCGTATGCAAAGCGAATCTGGGGCTCCCGAAGTACGGGCTCGTTACCTTTACATGGGGCAACGTCTCGGGCATCGACAGAGAGAAAGGTCTCGTCGTCATCAAGCCGAGCGGAGTATCCTATGAGGGCATGACCGCGGAGGATATGGTCGTCGTGGATCTCGACGGAAAGGTCGTCGAGGGCAAATACAAGCCCTCCTCCGATACACCGACGCACCTTGCACTGTATAAAGCATTTCCCTCTCTCGGCGGTATCGTGCATACGCATTCCCGCTGGGCAACGAGCTTTGCGCAGGCAGGAATGGATGTCCCCGCAATGGGAACGACGCAGGGCGACTATTTCTACGGTGATATTCCCTGCACGAGAAAGATGACTCCTGCGGAGATCGCAGGCGAATACGAGCTGGAAACGGGCAACGTCATTATCGAGACATTCCGTGAAAGACAGATCGACCCTGCGCAGGTCCCCGCTGTGCTCGTCTGCAGCCACGGTCCTTTCTCCTGGGGCAAGGATCCCATGGATGCCGTGCATAACGCCGTCGTTCTGGAGGAGGTCTCCTTTATGGATCTCCACGCATTGCAGCTGAATCCCAATGCAGGGAGAATGCAGCAGGAGCTTCTCGATAAGCATTATCTGCGCAAGCATGGGGCTAACGCCTATTACGGTCAGGGAAACTAACAAGAAGCACCGCCCTTTGAGTTTTTCGCGGCGACTCGCTCGCTGCGGTGTATGTTGAATACACCTCGCTTACTCGCTTGCGAGAAAACCCAAAAATCGGCACTTCTTGTCAGTTTCCGACAGAAGTAAAAAACAGAACCTGTCGATGCAGGTTCTGTTTTTGTTTGCGTTGAACGAACTGTTTTCATTCAGCAAATGCGATCGCAATAAACATCCACCAGCCAAGCTGGTGGTTTTTCATATGCGGGCAAAGCCCTTTGCTCTTCGCGACACGTCAAACGTGTAAAACGGTCTGCCAGTTGCGATACTGTTACTTGCCGCCCGTAAACGGGCTAAATCCCGGTAT
>JAZRGP010000189.1:0-1573 GCA_045644225.1 Christensenellaceae bacterium
AAACGCCGTAGGCGTAAACCGCGAAAAGGTGGTAGATGAGCGATGAGAAAAAAACCGAGCGTGAGCGAATGTTTTTTTCTCTAAAGCGAAATCGTGCCTTTTTGCGGAAAAGGAGCATCAGAGACTCAAAACAATAGGGCCACGCTTTGCGTGACCCTATGTTCGTGTCGCTTGATGCGACGTGGAGCTGACGAGCAGATTTGAACTGCCGAACCTCCTCATTACCAATGAGGTGCTCTACCAACTGAGCTACGTCAGCACACATTGCTATAATATTATATCCCATGGAAGGGTAAATATCAAGCATAATTTTGCATGCCGTCCATACAATGGTTATGAGAAAAGGAGGGCGGAATATGAAAAATAATTTGCTGATCGCGGCTTGTGCGGCGGTGCTGGCGGTGCTCGGAGGGATCCTCATCGCGATGACTCCCAAGCCTGCGGAGACGGTCATGGCGCATTCCTATCAGCGGGTATATAACTGGTATGTCATGAACGGAAAAGGTGGACAGCAGCCCGTCGCGGCGGATGATGCGCTGTTTAAGGATAACTATCGGATCGCGTATATGGGTGATGCCGCGGAGAAGAAGGTTTGGCTGACTTTTGACCTCGGCTATGACAACGGCAATACCGAGCTGATCCTCGATGCACTGAAGGAGAAGGGTGTCGAAGGCGCGTTTTTCATCTGCGGAAATGTGATCGATAAATGCCCCGATCTCGTGAAGCGCATGGCTGAGGAAGGGCATGCGGTCTGCAACCATACCGAGCATCATGCGGACCTGAGCGGACTCGCTGAAGAGGAGATCGCCGCGGAGCTGACTGCGCTGGAGGAGAAGTATGCCGCGCTGACGGGCAGGCAGATGGATAAGATGATGCGGCCGCCCGAAGGGAAATACAGCGAGAGTGCGCTTGAGAAACTGAACAAGCTCGGCTATACGCCCGTGTTCTGGAGCTTCGCCTATAAGGACTGGATCGACGATGATCAGCCGTCGGAGCAGGCTGCGATGGATAAGATCCTCGCGAATGCGCACCCGGGGATGGTCGCGCTGCTGCATTCCACCTCTGCGACCAATGCGAAGATCCTGCCTGAGTTGATCGATTGCCTGCGGGATCGCGGATATGAATTCGGGACGATGGAGGAACTGCGCAGGATGGCGAACGACCGTTAGGCAAGCGCTGCGGTAAAATTTCCGAAAACTGCTGAAAACTTTTGAGAACCGTGCTATAATATGGTAAACTGCGTCTGCGCTGATGTGCGGACGCATGGATCCGGAACGGAAGGAGGCGGCGGAGATCAAAAGGGTCGGCGGACAGGCTCTCTTCAATGGTGTTCTCATGCGCGGCGGCGGAAAGACCGCATCTGCAGTGCGCACGGAGAACGGCATTGAGCTGAGCATTACATATTCAAAAAACACGGGCAAGAGCAGACTCAGCAAGATCCCCGTTCTGCGCGGCATCGCGGCATTTGCGTCTTCTCTCGGCGGAGTACTGAAGAGCGCCCGCGGGAAGAAAAACCGCAGGCGGAGCATCATCATTGCGCTTTGCTATGCGGCATTTGCGGCAGGGCTGATCC
>JAZRGP010000190.1:0-4855 GCA_045644225.1 Christensenellaceae bacterium
CCTCCGAGGTTCATGCCGCCAGTAGCCTTGCCCATTGCCGCGTCAACTTCTGTGGAAGCTGTCTTCATAGCTTCGTTGATCGCTGCTACTACGAGATCTTCGAGCATTTCGATATCATCGGGATCGACAACTTCGGGAGCGATCGTGATGCTCTTGAGTTCCTTAGCACCCGTTACAACAGCCTTGACCATGCCGCCGCCTGCAGTTGCTTCAAATTCCTTTGCGTTCATTTCTTCCTGCACGCGCTGGATGTTCGCCTGCATTCTCTGTGCCTGCTGCATCATTGCCTGCATATTCATACCGCCGCCCATTCCGGGGAAACCGCCGCTTCTCTTTGCCATATTCTTAATTCTCCTTTATCTTTCGTTATCGTTAGTCCAATATTTCCACGCCTTCGGGGATACCTTCAAGCTCATCCTCAGGCATAACCGTTTCGATGGTGTATTTCGTTCCCGTAAGCTCTTCCATCATCGCAAAAAGCTCATCCTTGCGCGGCCAATCCTCATAAAAGCCGATATAAGAGGGTTTTTCCGCAGTCAGCGTCAGCCTTCCGTTCTCATTTTTGATAAGCTTCAGGTTACGGATGTAATTATAGATGCCGAGGTCCTTATGATGGATCTCGTTCTGCAGTTTCTCCCAGAATTCTCTGTCCGCAGGAGATACCTTCGGAGGAGCCTTCTTCTTGCGCGGAGGCTTGGGTGTATCCGAAGATACTTCGCGGATGATCACCTGCTGTTCTCTCGCCATCGCTTCCGCAAGCTTGCGTTCCAGCTTATCGATGCGCATCTGCATCGCTTCATCCGTCTTTTCCGCTTCGGGCAGCAGGATCTTCGCGACCGCCGCCTCAAGCAGCACCGTCGGCCGGGACATCAGCTTCATCTTTACCTGCGTATCAGCCAGTATCTCGATCGCTCTCAGGAGTGCCTGACGAGACCATTTCATCGCCTCTTCCGCATCCTTGCCTTCTCTCGTAACGGCAGCTATAAGCAGTTTTCGCAAGTGATCCGTCAGCTGCTCCGCGATCGTGACCGCCTCGATCCCCGAATCAAGGATCTTCATTACGGTAAGGAGAGCATTCTTTTCATCATATGCCGCGAGATATCCCGCAAGCTCCTTCATTACGCCCGCATCCGTCAGGTTCAATACATCGGATACAAGCTCCTGCGTGATCGTGCCGCCGATCGAGCAGCATTTATCGAGGATAGACAGCGCATCACGCATGCCGCCATCCGCAGCCTGTGCGATCATCTCGATCGCAGCTTCCTCATAGTCATTCCCTACTTCAGCGAGAACGATCTTCAGTCTATCGATGATCTCATTCTCCTCGACAGACTTGAAGTCAAATCGCTGGCAACGCGAAAGAATTGTCTTCGGGAGTTTTCTGAGCTCCGTAGTCGCGAGGATGAACACCGCATAATCCGGCGGTTCTTCAATGGTCTTTAACAGTGCATTGAATGCCGCCTGCGAGAGCATATGCACTTCGTCGATGATATATACCTTATATTTGCCTTTGATCGGCATCAGGTTGATCTTATCGCGGAGGTCTCTCGCCTCATCGACACCATTGTTGGATGCCGCGTCCATCTCGATGATGTCGGGCATAGTGTCGGAGAGCGCAGCAAGGCAGTTTTCACACTGAAGGCAAGGCTCACCGTCCTGCAGGTCAAGGCAATTCAAAGCACAGGCCATGATCTTCGCGGAGCTGGTTTTACCCGTACCGCGCGGCCCTGCAAAGATATATGCATGGGACGGACGTCCTGCTTTGATCTGATTTTTGAGTACGGTAGAGATCGCATCCTGACCCTTCAGTTCGCTGAAGCGCCGCGGACGGAACTGTCTGTAAAGTGCCTTATAAGCCATATCTGCCTGCCTTAAAATTAGTTGGAATTATTATATCATATTTTTTTAATCGTAACAACACATAAATAAACCCAAGGTAAATGAATCACCATGGGTTTATAACATTTGATAATATGCTGAAACAACGCATCATACAACAAAACTCTTCACAAATTCCGCATAATCGTTTCCGATCGGAATTTCGTAATCCACGATGATCTCACGCCTTACAGTTTTAACTGCGGATTTCGTTATCGGATTATATCCCTCTTTTTCTACGTTGCCCCAATACAAGCCGATACCGCGTTTCTGCCAGGAAGGTAAATCGTTAAAGTTAATCCCACGCGAGAATAACAGTTCATTCTTATCAGCCACGGATTTTCCCTCGATCATTTTCGTAGCTTCGATCGCTCCGTAACCTTCTTTTCTGAGCATCCAGTAGCAGTGCGCATTCAAAGCATTTCTGTGCGCATCCTCCTGCCTCCAGAGAAAATAATCCTTAACATTTTCAACCGCAGGCAATGGAATGATTCTGCAGTCCATTGCAGCAGGCATTCCAAGCTCGATGGAAAATTTTCCGCTTGTCTCTCCTGCAAGAACAGAGTCAAATTTTCGAACCTTACGACCGAAAGTATTTTCTTCCGTGTGAAAGAGAAGCGATATCTCGTCACTCTCGGTAAATCCGTAGACAACGCGGAATCCGCAATCCATTAAGTGCTTAACGGTGTTCACCATCATATCCCGAAATCGCACATCAAAAGGCGCCTCGAAATCGCAAATTTCTTTCGTTAATCGAGAAAAGTTTCTTCCATCCAATCTTGCAACCAAATAAATTTCAGGAAGAATGATCTGATCGATCGAAAGCTCATATTTGCGCATCTTTTTATCAAAATCATCAAATTTCATTTTATTACCTCCATTTATCGATCTTCATAGTTATTCCGTCATTTGCGACAAAATACAATTCATCAAACCCTTCATCATAACTCGGCATCTCAAGCTTACTGGATGTTCCCAAAATCGCGATCTGCGGAACTTTCTCGTTCCCGATCCGCTGCTCGTTTCGTGCAAGACAGTCTTTGATCTTTGATTCCATAAAATATCCGATCACTCTATATCCTGCTTGCTTTGCATCAGGAATATAACGAGCTCTGTCCGTTTTTGTAGGATTTGTATTATCTATCGCAAACGACACACCATCCTCCATACACTTCTTGACCAGATCTCGTTCTTTTGCTCTGGTTTTAAGTGTATCAAGGTTTACTCTCACATAATCCTCCGACAGGAATCTTTGATAAAACGTGCTTTTTCCGCTTCCTTGCAGCCCCATCATTATTGCAAGTGTTTTCTGCATCGTTTTCACCTCCTTAAATTTATCATAAATAATTACAAGTCCAATAAAACGGACAATAAAAACCCGCAGCGAATAACTCGCCGCGGGTTTTATTCAGGCATCTGTTACGATGCTTTTTTCTTATTTATTATCCTTGATAGCAGCCTGTGCAGCAGCAAGACGTGCGATCGGTACTCTGAAGGGAGAGCAGGAAACGTAGTTAAGGCCGATCTTGTGGCAGAATTCAACGGAGGAAGGATCGCCGCCGTGTTCGCCGCAGATACCGTAGTGGAGAGTATCCTTAGTAGCCTTAGCTGTTGTTACGCACATATCCATGAGCTTACCAACGCCGTTTGTATCGAGACGAGCGAAGGGATCGGATTCATAGATCTTGGATGTGTAGTAAGCTGTGAGGAACTTACCAGCGTCGTCACGAGAGAAACCGAATGTCATCTGTGTAAGGTCGTTTGTACCGAAGCAGAAGAAGTCAGCTTCCTTAGCGATTTCATCAGCTGTGAGGCATGCTCTGGGGATTTCGATCATTGTACCAACTTCGTACTTGAGGTTGGAGCCGGCAGCAGCGATTTCAGCGTCAGCTGTCTTAACAACGATGTTCTTAACGAACTTGAATTCCTTAACTTCGCCTACGAGCGGGATCATGATTTCGGGAACGAGGTTCCAGTCGGGATGCTTAGCCTGAACAGCGATCGCAGCCTTGATAACAGCCTTTGTCTGCATAACTGCGATTTCGGGATATGTAACTGTCAGACGGCAGCCACGGTGACCCATCATGGGGTTGAATTCGTGGAGACCGCTGATGATCTGCTTGATGTACTGAACTGTCTTGCCCTGTGTCTTAGCGAGAGCTTCGATGTCAGCTTCTTCTGTGGGAACGAATTCGTGGAGCGGCGGATCCAGGAAGCGGATTGTTACGGGGTAACCGCCGAGAGCTTCGAAGAGACCTTCGAAGTCAGCCTGCTGCATGGGTTCGATCTTAGCAAGAGCTGCTTCACGTTCTTCAACTGTTTCAGCACAGATCATTTCACGGAATGCACCGATTCTTTCGGGATCGAAGAACATATGTTCTGTACGTGTGAGGCCGATACCCTGAGCGCCGAGTTCTACTGCGCGGCGAGCGTCAGCAGGTGTGTCAGCGTTTGTTCTGACCTTGAGCTTCTTGAACTTGTCAGCAAGCTGCATGATTCTGCCGAAGTAACCGGAGTTGGGGTCAGCGGGAACTGTGGGGATGAGACCGGGGTAGATGTTACCTGTGGAGCCATCGAGGGAGATTTCGTCGCCTTCTTTGAAGAGCTGACCAGCAAGTGTGAAGCACTTGTTTTCTTCGTCCATCTTGATGTCGCCGCAACCGGATACGCAGCATGTACCCATACCACGAGCTACTACAGCAGCGTGAGATGTCTGGCCGCCGCGAACTGTGAGGATACCCTGGGAGTACTTCATACCTTCGATATCTTCGGGAGATGTTTCGAGACGTACGAGAACTACCTTTTCGCCTGCCTTACCCTTTTCAGCAGCTTCTTCAGCTGTGAATACGATTGTACCTGCAGCAGCACCGGGAGAAGCAGCAATACCCTTGCCGATTTCCTTAGCAGCCTTGAGAGCAGCTGCGTCGAACTGCGGGTGGAGGAGAATGTCGAGGCTCTTTGCGTCGATCTGCATAAC
>JAZRGP010000191.1:0-1405 GCA_045644225.1 Christensenellaceae bacterium
GATGATCGTATGCGCGGCAAAGGCGCCTGCGCCCGACCTGATGCTGGTGGACAAGCTGCTGCTGTATGCGCGTTTCTGCAAGGTGAAGCCCGTGCTTGTGATCAACAAGACGGATCAGGACCCTGCGCTTGCGGAGAAGACCGCGGAGGAATACCGTGCGGCGGACGTAGAAGTGCTGATGGTATCCGCACAGGAGGGAGAGGGTCTCGACCTGATCGAAACGATGCTCCGCGGAAAGACGACCTGCCTTTCGGGACAGTCTGCCGTAGGGAAATCCTCGCTGCTGAATGCGCTCTGCCCGTCGCTGGATCTGAAAACAGGCGGCCTCAGCAAAAAGACCGCACGCGGCAAGCATACCACGCGGCATTCCGAGCTGATGTATATCAAGGAACTGGATGCGGCGGTCATCGATACGCCGGGATTCAGCATCCTTGAGGTAATGGACATCGAGCCGGTGGAGCTCAAAGATCTTTATCTCGAATTCCACGATGTGCAGTGCCGCTATGGCGGAAGATGCCTGCACGACAGAGAACCCGAATGCGGCGCAAAGGCGAAGCTGAAAAAGGGAGAGATCTCCAAGGGACGCTACGAACGATATCTTCTGCTTCTGCAGGAGTTAAAGGAGAGAAAGGATAAAAAATATGATTAAGATCGCACCGTCGCTGTTGGCGGCAGATTTCACAAGAATGGAAGAGGCAGTAGGGAATATCAAGCTCTGGGGAGGCGATCTCGTCCACTGTGATGTCATGGACGGAAAGTTTGTCCCGAATATCAGCTTTGGTCAGAAAATGATCGCGGATCTCAAGAAAAAGACGGACCTTCCGCTGGATGTGCATCTCATGATCGTAGAACCCGAGCGCTATGTTGAAGAATTTGCGAAGGCGGGCGCAGATTATATCACGGTGCATCAGGAAGCAAGCGTGCATCTCGACAGAACGCTTTCGCTGATCCGCTCCTGCGGATGCAAGAGTGCGGTCGCGCTGAACCCCTCCACACCGCCCGAAACGCTCGAATATGTTCTGGATAAGCTGGATATGATCCTCGTTATGTCCGTTAACCCCGGCTACGGCGGTCAGAAGTTCATCCCGACGGCGATCGACAAGATCCGCAGACTGAAAGAGATGATCGGCGACAGACCCATCAGCATCGAAGTTGACGGCGGCGTCAATGCGCAGAATGCTCCGTTGCTCGCGGAAGCAGGCGCAGAGATCCTTGTTGCGGGCAGCAGCGTGTTCGGCGCGCAGGATCCCGCGGAGGCGATCCGCCTGATGAAGGGCATCTGAGAATAGAATGACAGGCTCCCTGCTGCATGAGCAGGGAGCTTTTTTGATGGGACGGATCAATTCTGCGAAAACATTGAATTTTTGTGAATATATGGTATTATAATAGAGTGCCTGCGGCAAAA
>JAZRGP010000192.1:0-4770 GCA_045644225.1 Christensenellaceae bacterium
GTTTATCCAGAGTATAATCCCGAAAATTGTGCAGAGAAATATCGATGAGACCTGCATTGACCGCACGGGCGCAGATGCTGGTGTCAGTGAAAGCGGGGAACATCTCGGGGAAGAGGGTAAGGACATGAAACTCAGTCATTTACCATAACCTCCGCAAGACGTTCGCCATCGACCGTGATGACACGGGATGCTTCGTCAATATTCAGTACGACATGCGGAACGGCAGGGAAGAGGAAGCCCTTCTTCGCCTTGACGCAGTAGATATCCGCAGCGCCTGTCTGCATGACATCGGAAAGTTCACCGTAGACCTTGCCTGCGGTATCGCGGACTTCCATGCCGATCAGGTCGGCAATGAAATGAGAGCCTTCGGGCTTTTTCGCGGAAGCCTTGTCGATATAGACGAAGCAGTCGCGGATCGCCTCAGCGGCGTTGCAGTCCTCGATGCCCGTGACCTTGAGATAAGCAAACTGCTTATAGGTGCGGGATTTCTCTACGGGGTACTTGATGTATTCGTTGTTCTTTTTCAGATAGATATGAGAAAGGTCATAAAACCGCGAGATATCATCGACGAAGGGCTTGAGTTTGAACTCGCCCTTCAATCCCTGCGGCTTTAAGACCTTTGCAAGTTTGTAATAATCCATAAATCAGAGTATTTCCAAAGAATATTTTTTATCTTCCTTTACGGAAGCTGCCTTGATCACTGTGGGCATTGCCTTCGCAATACGGCCCTGCTTACCGATAACCTTGCCCATATCATCGGGTGCAACGGTAAGCTCGATCACAGTGAGGTCACCTTCCTGACTCTCCTGAACGACGACGGAATCCGGATCGTCAACGAGGGATTTCGCCATGAATTCAACTAATTTAAGCATTATAAATTCCTCTTGCTTCGATTACTGGATAGCGCCGGACTTCTTGAGAAGTGCTCTTACTGTATCTGTGGGCTGAGCACCCTTAGCGATCCATTCAGCTGCCTTTTCGTTATCGATCTTTGTTTCCTTTGTGTCGGGGTTGTAGTAACCGAGTTCTTCAATGAAACGACCGTCTCTGGGAGATCTGCTGTCTGCTACTACTACTCTGTAGAAAGGTGCCTTCTTGCTGCCCATTCTTCTGAATCTAATCTTTACTGCCATGATTTTGTTCCTCCTGAAAATTTGATATATATTTTACTTTTTTATTTACTAGGTTTTGTTAACCTTAGTTACTTGGTTAAAAGGGGAGACTGGGGAAACCGCCGAAGCCTCTCTTTTTCTTTTTGCCGCCGCCCGTGAGCATCTTCATCATCTTTTTCATCTGATCGAACTGGTTCATCAGACGGTTTACTTCCTGGACGGATGTTCCGCTGCCTGCTGCAATGCGCTTTCTGCGGCTTGCGTTCAGCAGGGAGGGGTTCTCGCGTTCCTTGCGGGTCATCGACTGGATGATCGCACGGGTATGTCCCATGGCTTTTTCGTCGATGGTCATGCCCTGCAGCTTGTTGCCGCCCGGCATCATTGCGAGCATTTCGTTCATGTCCATGCCGCGCATCTGCTCAAGCTGATCGAGGAAGTCGTTGAGGTTGAATTCCTGCGAGCGCATCTTGCGCATTGTTTCTTCGGCTTTCTTTTCATCGAAGCTTGCTTCAGCCTTTTCGATGAGGGTGAGGATATCGCCCATGCCGAGGATTCGGGATGCCATGCGGTCGGGATGGAAGGGCTCGAGGTCGGTGAGCTTTTCGCCTGTACCGACGAACTTGATGGGCTTGCCTGTAACGTCCTTGACGGAGAGAGCAGCACCGCCGCGTGTATCGCCGTCGACCTTTGTAAGGATGACGCCCGTGAGCTCGACTTCTTCGTTGAATGCCTTAGCTGCATTGACTGCGTCCTGACCTGTCATCGCATCGATGACGAGGAGAGTTTCATGCGGCTGGGCTGTATCGCGGAGCTCCTTAAGCTCCTTCATCATATCTTCATCGATATGCAGACGGCCTGCGGTATCCACGATGATGACATCGCAGCCGAGGCGGTTTGCTTCGACCTTAGCGTTTTTGAAGATCTTGGAAGGCTTTTCCTGACCCATATCGAAGACGGGGACTTCGACCTGACCTGCAACGACCTTTAACTGATCGATCGCAGCGGGACGGTAGATATCGCAGGCAACGAGGAAGGGCTTTTTGCCTTTCTTCTTGAAGTGCATGGCGAGCTTGCCGCACATCGTTGTTTTACCTGCACCCTGAAGACCTGCCATGAGGATGACCGTCGGCGGCTGGGAAGCAAAGCGGATATCCGAGAGCTTTTCACCGAGGAGAGCGACCATCTCGTCGCGGACGATCTTGATGACCTGCTGACCGGGAGTGAGGCTTTCGAGAACTTCGGAACCGACGCACTTTTCGGAAACGGACTTGACGAACTTCTTAACTACGAGGAAGTTTACGTCAGCTTCGAGAAGCGCCAGCTTGACTTCGCGCATCGCGACCTTGATATCAGCCTCGGTGAGCTTGCCTTTGCCTGTCAGTTTTTTGAAGATATTTTGCAGTTTGTCAGAAAGACCTTCAAATGCCATTTAATCCTCCCATACGGCGCGGATGTCGTTTGCCGCTGCCGTGATCTCGGTCCTTGTTGCTTCGGAGAGTTCCGCGGATGCCAGCTCGATACGCTTGAGTGCAGATTCCGTAAGACGGAAGCGCTCGAGGAGCCTGAGCTTGGAATCCCATTCCAGAAGTTTTGCTTCGTTGCGTCGGAGCAGATCCATGACTGCCTGACGGGAGATGCTTTCGTTCTCAGCGATCTCGCTCAGCGAATAGTCTTCATTATAGTATAAGGAAAGGATGTTCTGCTGCTTATCCGTCAGCAGAGCGCCGTAGAGGTCGAGCAGAAGGGAAATATCCAGCTCTTTTACGCGACTCATATCGGCACACCTCCGCTAATACTGTAAAGTAAAAAACCTTACCTCCGATATAATACACGCGGGAGGGACGGTTGTCAAGTAAAAATACTTGATATTTTAAGAAATTTTTCGGAAATTTCAAATCAGTGAAAAATAGCTTTCAAAACCCCGTAATAAATTATATAATAATGTAAATAATATATAGCAAACGGAGGGAACAAGTATGCTGAAAGGCGGAATTTTTCATCCGCAGCTCTCGAGAGTGCTTGCGGAATTAAGACATATGGATACACTCGTGATCGGGGATGCAGGTCTGCCGATCCCGAAAGGCGTTGAGAGGGTTGACCTCGGCTGGAGACCCGGCGATCCTGCGTTTCTGGATGTGCTGGAAGAGATCCTGAAGGCGCTCGTCGTGGAAAAAGCGGTTTTCGCGGAAGAGGCACTGACGGTTTCTGCGGAATTCCATAAGAAGTCGCTTGCGCTTCTGCCCGAGGGGTTGCCGCTGGAATACATCCCGCATGCAGAGCTCAAGAAGAGAAGCGCGGATGCAAAAGCGATCATCCTCACAGGTGAATTTACTGGTTATACAAACGTAATACTGACCTGCGGATGCGCATATTGATCCCGAATTTGCAAAGGACCGAAAAACAGTAAAAATATCCGAAAAAATGCAAAAAAATTGATGATTTTTTATTGACATATCGGTAATCCGATGATAAAATATCACAGTGAGCCGCACGAGAAGGGTTCTTTTGTTGTGAAACGCGTTATGCGTACCCGATTCGGCGAGACTGGAAAGAGGAGGATATTTCTGTTATGTATGCAATCGTAAAGACAGGCGGCAAGCAGTATAAGGCTGAAGCAGGCAAGTTCATCGACATCGAGAAGCTTGACGCTGAAGTAGGTGCTGAAGTCTCTTTTGAAGCGCTGATGGTAGTAGACGGTGAGACTGTTACAGTCGGTACACCCGTTGTAGACGGCGTAAAGGTTGTAGGCAAGGTTCTTAAGCAGGACAAGGCTAAGAAGGTTATCGTTTACAAGTATAAGCCCAAGAAGGATCTGCACAAGAAGCAGGGCCACAGACAGCCTTATACAAGAGTTCTTATCGAAACAATCGGCTAATAGAACTTTTATCGGTAATCAACGAAACAACGCAATTCAGAAAAAGAGGTGAAATAGATGGCACATAAAAAAGGTGTTGGTAGCTCGAGAAACGGTCGAGACAGCGAATCCAAACGTCTGGGCGTAAAGCGCGCTGACGGTCAGTTCGTACTCGCAGGCAACATTCTCGTAAGACAGCGCGGTACAAAGATCCATCCCGGCACAAACGTCGGTAAGGGCAGCGACGATACACTCTTCGCTCTCGAAAACGGTATCGTTAAGTTCGAGCGTCTTGGCAGAGATAAGAAGCAGGTCAGCGTATACCCGAACTAACAAGAATATTCAACAAACAAAAGGGCAGCGGCTTCGTTGCCCTTATTTTTTAACTTTTTATTTCCACCTATGAAAATTACAAATTTTAAAGACGGCATCCTGCTCGCGGGAGAGCGGATCGAACCAGATATCGTATTCAACTGCGGACAGTGCTTTCGGTTTGTTCCTGACGGAGACGGATATATCGGAGCGGCACACGGGAGAGTGCTGAATATCAGAAAGACCGATGATGGGTTGTATCTGTATCCCGTTTGTGCGGAAGATATCGACCTCTGGCGGGATTATTTCGATGCTGAGACCGACTATACCGCACTCGAAAAGAGATTCGGCAAAGACAAGGTGATGAAACGCACGCTTACTGCTGCATCGGGAATGCGGCTGCTGAATCAGGAACCGTTCGAGACGATCATTACATTTATTATATCTGCAAACAACAACGAAAAACGCATTCGGAAAATCGTGGAAAACATT
>JAZRGP010000193.1:0-3456 GCA_045644225.1 Christensenellaceae bacterium
TGATATCCCCTGCCTCCAGCCCTGCTGCTTCCGATGGATCGATCTGCGTGCCGTCTGCTTGCTCCACCATGGAGCTGCCCACGACGAGCGCCCCGTCTGTATAAAGCATCACACCGATGCTCTGACCGCCGGGATACAGCAGAACTTCGTCACGGACCGTCACATTGATATCCTTGACGGGGATCAGCCCGAAGAGATTCAGGGAGATGGAGGTCCTGCCGCTGCTTTCCGTCGCAAGCACGAGCGGCTCGTTCATGTCATATTTCCCGACATCCTTTAAGGACGTCCCGCTGAATTTCACAACATCCTCAGCCGCCTCGTCGACCTTCGCGGAAAACGGCAAATTAAAATCCAGCGTTCGCGTGCTGCCGCTCGTCAGGAAGATGCTGTTCGGGATCTCCGCGATGCGTATCCCCATGCCCGCCGCCAAAAATACTGCCGCCGCAGCGATGCCGATCAATAAACTGAACCTTTTTTTCACAACAAAAAACACCTCGCATCCCAGTCTTGGATATAATATTATCTTGGAATGCAAAGTGTTTTTTTATACCGAATTTTTTCAGCTTCTGTTCTTTTTGAATGCACTGCTTTCGCTGAGCATTTCCCGTGCATGCGCAAGCGCCGCATCGGTGTAAATGCCGCCCGAGAGACGTGCGATCTCCGTGAGCTTTTCTTCCTCCGTAAGGCGATGGACCGTCGTTACCGTGGTCTCCTCATCCCCTGCTTTTACGATGGAATAGTTCGCGTCTGCCATGGATGCGAGCTGCGGAAGGTGCGATACGCAGATGACCTGCCGTTCGAGAGAAATATTCGCGAGCTTCTCCGCAACCGTGCGTGCCATATTGCCGCTGATGCCCGTGTCGATCTCGTCGAAGATGAGCGTCCCAACGGATTCCTTTTTCGCGAAAATATTCTTGACCGCAAGCATGATACGCGATGCTTCACCGCCCGATGCGACCTTTGCAAGGGGCTTTTCAGGCTCGCCGCGGTTCAGTGAAATGAAGAATTCCACGTCGTCCGCGCCATCTGCCGCAGGTGTCTTTTCCGTAAATACAACTGTAAACCGCGCATCCTTCATGCCGAGGTCCTTAAGATGCTCCACAAGCTCTTCCTGCAGCGCCAGTGCGGATTTCTTTCTGCAGGCAGAGAGTTTGTCTGCCGCTTCCGCAAGCTGCTTCTGCAGGCGCTCAAGCTCTTACGCGAGCTGCCCTTTCTGGATCTCGCTGTTCTCCAGCGCTTCATACTGCTGCTGCGTCTCTTCCGCAAACTGCAGGATCTCCTCGATGCTGCTGCCGTATTTGCGCTTGAGGTCCGAGATCAGCGAAAGTCTCTCCTCGATCTCATCCAGCCTCCGTTCGTCGAAAACCGTATCCTCTGCAAGCGAAGCAAGCTCATAATCCGCTTCTTCGAGATTATAATACGCATCACGCAGGACAGATTCCAGCTGTGCATATTTTTCATTGTATTCTGCTACGCCCGAGAGCATCTTTGCCGCCGCGGAAAGGCGCTCCTGAATGCCTGCGCTCTCAGAGAGAAGCATGTGCGCACCGTTCAGCGCATAGGCGATCTTCTCCGCATTGCGGATCACATCGCGCTCCGCCTCCAGCGCGTCTTCTTCGCCGATTTCCAGCTTTGCCGCCGCGATCTCATTCAGCTGATAAGAGAACACATCCATCTTGCGTTCGCGTTCTTTTTCGTCTGTGCAGATCTTCGCGAGCGCCGTCTCTGCCTTTCTGTATTCGGAGTGGATGCTCTTCATCTCTTTTAATACAGAATCATCCTCCGCAAAGGCATAGCTGTCCAGCATATCCAGCTGAAGCTTCTTATCGAAAATATCCTGATGCTGATTCTGCCCATGCAGGTTGATCAGCTTCGCCATGATGCGCTTCAGCACAGCGAGCGGCACCATTCTGCCGTTGATGCGGCAGGTGTTCTTTCCCGATGCGGTCAGTTCTCTCGCAACGATCATCTCGTCGCAGGACTCGATCCCGCATTCTTCAAAGATCTCCTCCATCGCAGACGCATCCTCGATCGTAACAAATGCCTCTACGAAAGCCTTTTCTTCTCCGCTGCGGATCAGTTCCTTAAATCCGCGCTCGCCAAGGATCAGGCTGACAGAATCCACCACGATGGATTTACCTGCGCCCGTCTCACCGGAAAGCACGTTGAGACCCTCCTCAAAGGCTATGGTCAGCTCTCTGATCAGAGCGATATTTTTAATGTTCAGTTCCTGAAGCATGTTAATTCGTCACCAGCTTTTTCAGCGCTTCTGCGACGCGTTCCGTCGCACCGATCTCCGTCGCTACAAAGATCGTGTTGTCACCTGCGATCGTTCCGACGACACCGTCGATCTTCATCGTATCTACGACCTCAGCAGTCGTGCTCGCACTGCCGCTGAAGGTATGGATCACAACGATATTGCCTGCGATGCGAACTTCCAGCACAGTCTCGCGAATTACGCGGAGCAGCTTTTCCATATTGTCCGAACGCGTGGATCTGTTCGCAACATAGCAGTATTTTCCCGAATCGGACTGCGTCTTGACGAGCTGCATCTCCTTGATATCACGGGAAACAGTAGCCTGCGTCACGCGGAAACCAAGCTCCTTCAGCTTCCCTGCGAGCTCTTCCTGCGTTTCGATCTCGTTTTTTGTAATGATCTCTATGATCGCTTTCTGTCGGTCATTTTTCATCTGAAAACCTCTGTTTTGTATTCCATTCCGTGAACTTATCCTTCAGCACGGTGAAAAAGTCTTTATTGGTGTATTTCGCAAACTTCGCCTTGAACCCTGCGGAGCGGACCACAACGCGGTCATCTTCATCGATGTCGCGATAGACCTGTCCGTCGAGCGTCAGCGCAGCCGAGCCCTTCTTCGGCACGATCTCCACGGTATCCCGATCCGAGATCACCATCTTGAAGGATGTCAGCGAGTGCGAGCATACGGGCGTGATCAGCATTACTCCGAGGTCGGGCATGACGATGGAGCCGCCTGCGGAAAGAGAATATCCCGTCGAGCCCGTCGGTGTGCTGACGATGAGCCCGTCGCAGTGCATCCGATCCACCGTTGTTCCGTTTACGCTGAGGTCAACATGGATGATGCGCTGGATGTTCTTCTGCGAAACGACCGCTTCGTTGAGCGCATATTCGCTGTATTTGACTTCGCCTGTCTCCGCGGAATAAACAGATGCGGAAAGCATCAGGCGCTCTTCTATCTCATAGTCTCCGCGGATCATCGCATCGATCGCCGCTTCGAACTCCGTAAACTCCGTATCCAGAAGAAAACCCATTCGCCCGAGGTTCAGCCCCAGCAGCGGCACACCCGTCTCTGCATATTTTCTTGCTGCAGAGAGCATCGTTCCGTCACCGCCGAGGACGATGATCAGATCCGGAGATACATCCCCGATCTCAGGTCCGCTGAGCTTCCCCGTAAGGGATTCATCAAAGCAATATTCTATTTT
>JAZRGP010000194.1:0-2049 GCA_045644225.1 Christensenellaceae bacterium
ATTCGGCGCCTATGACAAAAAGGCAGGAGCGCTCGGCAGCCTCTATGACCTCAACGAAGGCAGGCTCAACCACACCTTCGAATGCGTCGGCGGCGTTCTCGAGCAGGAATGCGCACAGGTACTAAAAGACTATTTCAAGAAAAAGAGAGAAAAGAAAAAGAACTGAGAAGATCAGTTCTTTTTTTGCTTTATTTCCTTACTCCGGGGTTGAAGATCACCGCCGCGAGATAGCCGAACACCACCGCCGCCGCGATGCCTGCCGCGGAAGCCGTGATGCCGCCCGTGAGAATGCCGATCGCACCCTTCTGCCGCACCGCCTCCATAACACCCTGCGCAAGGGTATTGCCAAAGCCCGTCAGCGGCACGGTCGCGCCTGCACCCGCATAATCCACCAGCGGCTGATATACACCGATCGCACCCAGCAGAACACCGCCCGTCACGAAGATGACGAGGATGCGCGCAGGAGTCAATCGCGTCAGCGAAAGCAGCAGCTGACCCACCACGCAGATCATTCCGCCCACCCAGAATGCATTGATAAAATCCATCACCATAATCATATCCTTTCTATCACGACCGCGTGCGCAATGCTCGGGATAGAATCCTTCTGCTGGATGAGCGTCGGAGAGAGCAGCGCTCCCGTCGCGGTAAAGAGAATACGCGAGAGCTTCTTTTTGCGCATCTGCTTGAAGAAATATCCGTTCAGCGTCACACCGCCGCAGGCACAGCCGCTTCCGCCGCAGTATTCGTCCTTCATTCCGCAGAAGATCATGCATCCGCAGTCGCGATGCACCGCGGAGATATCCGTACCTGCCTCTCTGCAAAGGTCCACGAGGATCTCCGAACCCAGCTTGCCGAGGTCTCCCGTGATGATCACGTCATAGTCCGAAGGCGCCCTGCCCGTGTCTTCCAGATGCGTGAGGATGGTCTCCGCAGCGGCAGGCGCCATCGCCGCACCCATGTTATCCGCATCCGTCACTCCGACGTCCACGACCCTGCCGATCGTCCCCGCGGTCACCTTCGCAAAGACGGTCTCGGAATATTCCGCACAGAGGCAGGTCGCCGCACCGCCCGTCACGGTGTTCTGTGAGTTTGGCGTTTTGGGCGTACCCAGCTCCAGCGGAAAGCGAAACTGCCGCTCTGCCGCACCGAAATGGCTGCTGACCGCACAGAGTACATTCTGCGCAAAGCCTCCATCTACCACCATCGACCCCACGAGAATGCTCTCCGCCATCGTGGAGCATGCGCCGTATAATCCAAGGAAGGGGATACGCAGGTCCCTTGCGGAATACCCTGCGGAGACGATCTGATTCAGCAGGTCACCGCCCAGCAGGAGATCCGCATTTTCCGCGAGTTTGCCTGCGTTTGCCGCCGCCATGCGCGCCGCAGAGGTAAAGAGCTTCCGCTCACACTTCTCGAAGCTCTCCTCGCCCCAGAGCGCGTCGGGGATGACTTTATCAAACCAATGCCGCAGCGGTCCCTGTCCCTCCCGTCTGCCCGCAATGGAAGCGCCTGCCGCAATATATACGGGGCTGTCAAAAAATACCGTATCACCCGTTCTCATCGCGTACACACCCCCATCATCAGGCAGATATAATAGATCACACCAACGGCAACGGAGGACGCGATTCCGTATACCAGAACAGGACCCGCGATGTTAAAGAGCTTTGCACCCACACCGAGGATATATCCCTCACGCTTAAACTCCATCGCAGGAGATACGATGGAATTCGCAAAGCCCGTGATCGGGACGATAGAACCCGCACCTGCGTATTTTCCGAGGATATCGTATACACCCAGCCCCGTAAACAGCGCACCGAGGAACACCATGACCGCCGCGGTAAACGCAGCCGCATCCTTTTCAGGGAGCAGGAGGACCTGCTTCGCAGCTACGCTCACTCCCTGCCCTACCGCACAGATCGCTCCGCCGACCAGAAATGCCCTGACGCAGCACATCAGCGTCCTGCTCTTGGGCATCTTCTGCTTTACATAGGCATCGTAATACTGATCGTTGAGCGCAAGCTTCTTTTTAATATCCATCCGTATCCTCCT
>JAZRGP010000195.1:0-11633 GCA_045644225.1 Christensenellaceae bacterium
GACAGGAACGTCTTGTCGGTAATATTTATAAAGGTAAGGTCGAGAACGTACTGCCCGGTATGCAGGCGGCGTTTATTGATGTCGGGCTCAATAAAAACGCATTCCTCTACGTTGGTGATATCGTTACGCAGAGCATCCGAGAGGACCTGAGCTTCTCGAATCAGGAACCCGTTGTCAAGGAAGAACCCTCGATCAATGATCTGCTGAAAAAAGACCAGGAGATCATGATCCAGGTCATCAAGCAGCAGGGTGGAACGAAAGGTGTACGCGTTACGACGAACATCACGCTTCCCGGCAGAAACATCGTTCTCATGCCGACGGTCGCACATATCGGTGTTTCGCATAAGATCGCGAACGAATCCGAACGTGAGAGACTGAAGGCTATGGTCGAGCCGATGGTTCCTGAAGGCATGGGTGTGATCGTCCGTACGGCAGGCGTCAAGGCGACGGAGGAGGATTTCCGTCAGGAATTTGCGGTGCTTTCCGCGAAATGGAAGCGCATCCGCGAGAAATCCAAGCGGCTGAATGCTCCTAGACTGATCCATTCCGAAGAAAACCTGCTGTTCCGCACGGTCCGCGATATGTTCGATGAAGAAGTTGACCGCTTCCTGATCAATGATAAGAGCAGCTATGATAAAGTTCTGAATTCTGTCAGCATCATCCGTCCCGAGCTCGCGGAACGCGTGAAGTTCTTCGATAAACCCGATCCGATCTTCGATTATTTCAATATCGAATCCAAGATCGATAAGGCACTGCAGCGCAGGATCTGGCTGAAGAGCGGCGCATACCTCATTATCGATGAAGCAGAGGCGCTCACTGCGATCGACGTCAATACGGGCAAATTCATCGGCGACCGCAACCTGCAGGAGACGATCGTAAAGACCAACCTTGAGGCTGCCCGCGAGATCGCAAGACAGCTGAGACTGAGAGATATCGGCGGTATCATCATTATCGACTTTATCGACATGAATGATGACGAAAACAAAAAGCTCGTTGTCAAGGAACTCGTCGAGTGCCTGAAGAAAGACCGTACTAAGACAAATGTCATCGGCATGACCGAACTTGGTCTTGTGGAAATGACGCGCAAGAAGATGCGCAGAAAGATCTCCGCGCTGCTCGACAGAACATGTCCCTGCTGCGGCGGAAAGGGGAGGATCTATTCGCTCTCCAATATGGCGATGAAGGTCCGCAGAGAGATCATCCGCCGTGCGAACAACTCCGAATCCGAAGCATTCCTTGTGGAGGCGAGCACAGAGCTCAAGGATTATATCCTTGAAAAGAACATGAACAACGAAGCGATCCTGCCGCATTATGAGGGCAGATACTTCTATATTACCGAGAACAAACTCGCGCATCCGCATGATTTCAAAGTGGAGCAGCTGATGGATACGAGAACGCTTATCAAACTCGGTAAAGACGCGCAAAACTTTTTCTGATTTTTAGAAAAATCGCTTGTAAATTGCAAATCAGTGTGATATAATTCTACTGTATGGATAGGTTTAGGTCCATATTCAAGTTGTTTTTCATATCCGCTGGATTAAAAAACATGTCTTTCGGCATGTTTTTTGCATTATTGGGAGGTAATGAATGTCTAAGAAAATCGAAACTGAGTTATTTGACCTCGTTAAGCCTTATGCAGAAGAGCTCGGCTTTGAGGTCATCGATGTTGAATTCACCGCGCGCAAGGACGCCGATAACGAACTGATCATCTATATCGACAAGCCGGGCGGCGTTGATCTCGATGACTGCGAGCGTCTCTCCAGAGCGATCGATGAACCGATGGATGTTGCCGATCCCATCCCGGATAAATATATCCTCTGCGTTTCCTCTCCCGGAATCGACCGTCCGCTCAAGAACGACCGCGACCTCGAACGTTCTCTCGGTCAGGAAGTCGACGTGAAGCTTTATAAAAAGCTCAATGGCGCAAAGGAATTTACAGGCGTGCTGGAAGCCTATGACGAAGAGACCGTCACCGTTAAGACAGCCAAGGAAACATTAAGCATCAGCAAGGCGGACATCGCGCTGATCAGATTGCATATCAGCTTTTAACAGATTAAGGAGCAATTTATGAACAGAGAGTTTATCGCAGCACTCGACGAACTGCAGAATGACAAAGGAATCGACAAGAGCATCCTTCTTGATGCGATCGAAAACGCACTCATCACAGCATATAAGAGAAATTTCGGTATCACACAGAATGCGCGTGTTACGATCGACGATGAAACAGGCGAAGTAACAGTATACGCAGAAAAGAACATCGTTGACGATGTATTCGACGATACATTTGAAATGAGCATCGAAGATGCAAGAAAGATCAACCCCGCTTACGAACTCGGCGATACGATCGAAGTAATCGTTACTCCCAAGTCCTTCGGCAGAATCGCTGCGCAGACTGCAAAGCAGGTAGTCGTTCAGCGTATCCGCGAAGCAGAACGCGGTGTTATCTTCGATCATTATATCGACCGCGAAGGCGAGATCATGACATGCACGATCGAACGTCAGGAACGCGGTGCATACTTCGTTGACCTCGGCAGAGCTGAAGGTATCATCCCCGCGAGCGAAACACTCCCCGGTGAAACCTATGAAAACGGCAAGCGCGTTAAGGTATACGTTCTCGAAGTACGCAACACAGCGAAGGGTCCGCAGATCGTTACATCCCGTTCTCATCCCGGTCTGATCAAGAGACTCTTCGAGCTCGAAGTTCCCGAAATCGCTCAGAACACTGTTGTGATCAAGAACATCGCGCGTGAAGCAGGCCACAGAACAAAGATCTCCGTATATGCGGACGACATGAACATCGATCCCGTAGGCGCATGCGTAGGTCCTCGCGGCAGCCGTATCGACAGAATCGTCGGCGAGATCGGCAACGAACGCATCGACGTTATTCCGTGGAGCTCCGATCCTGCGGAATATATCGTTAACGCACTGAGACCCGCTAAGGTAATCATGTGCCAGGTCAATCCCGATGAAAAGGCTGCTAAGGTAGTCGTACCCGATTATCAGCTTTCTCTCGCGATCGGCAAAGAAGGCCAGAATGCTCGCCTTGCTGCGAAGCTCACAGGCTATAAGATCGACATCAAGAGCCAGAGCCAGATCGTAGAAAACGTATTCAGCGATGATTACGAAGAATACGATGAAGAGGATTTTGATACAGATCTCGAATTCGAGGAATAATAAACCGGAGGTTTGCGATTGAAAGAGCGTAAGATACCTGTGCGGACCTGCATTGCCTGCAGAACACCGCATCCTAAAAAGGAATTGCTGCGAATCGTAAAAAATAAAGAAGGCGAAGTTAGCTGTGACTTTGTCGGAAAGGCTTCCGGCAGAGGCGCCTATATTTGTCCGAATATACAGTGTCTTGAAAAAGCTTATAAAATCAAAGCGCTGGGCAGAGCACTGGAATGCGAAATGACCGATGCGATGCTCGAAGAGCTGAGGAGGGTGATCTTACGCCGTGAGATCGGTAAATAAATTTTACGGAATGCTGGGGCTTGCAACAAAGGCCGGAAAGACGGTCTTCGGTGCGGAATCCGTTGCGAAAAGCGTCAAGAGCGGGAAAGCTCTGCTCGTGATCGCGGATCCGGCATTGTCTCAGCGTTCGATGAAGGATACGGTGTCCATGTGTGAGTTTTATGAAACAGAACTGATCGTACCGTGCTCCCAGGGAGCTGCGGGTCATGCATGCGGCAAGCCCGATATCCGTCTCATCGCCATAACAGACCGCAACTTTGCGGGGAAACTGATTGAATTGAGGGAATATGCGGAGGTGCAAATTTGAGTAAAATTAAAATTTTGGAAGTGAATAAAAATTTGGCAGGTCAGGCGCAGGAACTTCTCGATAAGGTTACAAACAAGCAGTCTGAAACTCAGATGCAGCTGAAAACCGCGAAGTCACTGGAAGCTGAGCTGCTGAACAGACTCCGCCGCAAGCAGGAAGCCGAAACTTCTGCATCTGCTCCTGCTGCCGAAGAAAAACCCGTTGCTGCTCCTGCGGCACCGCCTGCAGAAACAAAGCCTGCTGAAAAGCCCGCTCCTGCAGAAAAGCCTGCGGCTGCCGAAAAGATCGAAAAGGTGGAAAAGGTCGAAAAACCTGCACCTGAGGTCAAGCAGGAACCTGTAAAGCAGGAAAGAGAAGCAACAGTAAAAACAGAACCCGAAGTAAAGAAACAGGCTGAAACAGTCAGCACAGCAGATAACAAGCAATCAATGATGGAAAAAACGGAAACGAACAAAGTAAAAGACGAACAGAAGGCAGCTAAGCTTTCCAGAGAAGATATCGAACGCGCAGAAAGAGAAGCTAAGGAACGCGCACTTGCTAAGGCAGCTAAGGAAGCTGCTGAAAAGAGAGCGCAGTCCCAGGCTAAGTTTGCGCACCTTGTAGAGGCTTCCAACCAGTATCAGCAGCAACAGCAGCGTGAACGTCAGGAACGCCCCGAACGACGTCCGCAGCAGGGCGACAGACCGAGATACAACCGCGAAAACCGTGAAAACCGCGGCGAACGTAACTTCGGCGACAGACCCCAGAGAAACAACAACGCTGCGTTCATGGATAAGGACAAGGATTATCAGCCGAATAACCGCCCGCAGGGTGCTTCTCAGCAGAAGAAGAAGGAAGCAGGCGCATTCGACAGACCTGAAGGTATTGCTCGTCCGCAGTCCAGAAGAGCTGATCCCACAAAGGATAAGGCAAAGAAGACCTTTGACGAGAATGTTAAGAAGAAAAAGACAACATTCAAGGATAAGGGCATCATTCAGGACGATGAATTCCGTTACAAGAAGAATAAGAAGCGCGACAAGGGTCAGGCTGCTCCCACGATCGAACCCATCAAGATCGATCACGCAGTTATCACCGGTGACAGCATCACAGTTAAGCTCTTTGCTGAAAAGATCGGTAAGCCCGTTGCTGAGATCATCAAGAAGCTCTTCCTTCTCGGCATGATGTCTACCATCAACTCCGAGATCGACTTCGATACAGCAAGCCTTGTTGCAGCAGATTTTGATATCGAACTCGAACAGCGCATCGAGCAGACAGCTGAAGACGTGCTGATCTCCGAAGACAGAGAAGATACAGAAGATGAACTCATCGAACGTGCTCCCGTCGTTACGATCATGGGTCACGTTGACCACGGTAAGACATCCCTTCTCGACGCGATCAGAGAAACAAAGGTCACAGCTACAGAAGCAGGCGGTATCACACAGCACATCGGTGCTTACACGATCGAAAAGCAGGGCAGACAGATCACGTTCCTCGATACACCTGGTCACGAAGCATTCACAGCTATGCGTCTCCGCGGTGCGATGGCAACAGACATCGCGATCCTCGTAGTTGCTGCTGACGACGGCGTTATGCCGCAGACGATCGAAGCGATCAACCATGCGAAGTCCGCTAACGTTCCGATCATCGTTGCGATCAACAAGATCGATAAGATGACTGCTGATCCCGATAAGATCAAGCAGAAGCTTACAGAATACGGCCTTATTGCTGAAGAATGGGGCGGCGACACGATCATGTGCCCCGTATCCGCTCTTACACACGAAGGTATCGATAACCTCCTTGAAATGATCCTGCTCCAGGCAGACGTGCTCGAACTCAAGGCAAACCCGAACAGACTTGCCAAGGGTACGATCATCGAAGCTAAGCTTGATAAGGGCAGAGGTCCCGTTGCTACAGTTCTTATCCAGAACGGTACGCTCAACATTCAGGATACGATCGTTGCAGGTACTGCATACGGCAGAGTCCGTGCGATGGTCAACGATATCGGTCAGCAGGTCAAGAGCGCAGGTCCTTCCACACCTGTCGAAGTTATCGGTTTCTCCGAAGTTCCCGCTGCAGGCGATACGATCTACGCAGTTGAACAGGATAAACTCTCCCGTCAGGTTGCTGAAGAACGTAAAGACAAGATCAAGGCAGAGAAGCTCAAGGCTATGTCCAAGGTATCCCTCGACGATCTCTTCAATCAGATCGCAGAAGGTCAGCTGAAGGACCTCAACCTTATCATCAAGGCAGACGTTCAGGGTTCTGTAGAAGCAGTTCGTCAGTCTCTTGAAAAGCTCTCCAACGAAGAAGTCCGCGTACGCGTTATCCACGGTGCGGTTGGCGCGATCAGTGAATCCGACGTACTCCTCGCATCCGCATCCAACGCGATCATCATCGGCTTCAACGTACGTCCCGCGACAAACGTTTCCGCAGCTGCTGAACGCGAAGGCGTTGATATCCGTCTCTACCGCGTCATCTACAACGCGATCGAAGATATCGAAGCTGCTATGAAGGGTATGCTCGCTCCCGAATACGAAGAAGTTCTTCTCGGTCATGCTGAGATCCGTCAGACATACAAGGTATCCAGCGTCGGTACGATCGCAGGCTGCTATGTTCGTGACGGTAAGGTCATCAGAAATGCAAGCATCCGTCTCGTCCGTGACAATATCGTTGTTCACGAAGGCAAGCTTTCTTCTCTCAAGAGATTCAAGGACGACGTCAAGGAAGTTAACACAGGCTATGAATGCGGTCTTACGATCGAAAACTATAACGACCTCAAGGAAGGCGATGTGATCGAAGTTTTCGAAATGAGAGAAATCGCTCGCTAAGACGCATAATAAGGTGAATAATGGCAAATAACAGAATTATCAAAATACAGGGTGAAATGAAAAGAGCACTTTCCGAGATATTCTTCACAGAAGTGAAGGATCCTCGGATGAGCTCTATGGCTACGGTTTCCCGCGTACAGGTAACTCCCGATCTGAAATATGCCAAGGTATATGTCAGTGTCTATGATACCGATGAAAAGCGCGAAGCTACGATCGCAGCACTGACCAATGCGGAAGCGTTTATCCGCTCCAAGGTCAATGCAAAGATCCGTATGCGCAGGATCCCGAACATGGAATTCGTTCTCGATGACTCGATCGAATATGCGGTCAAGATGTCCAAACTGATCGACGACGTTATCGAAACTATCCCCGACAGAAGCGATGAAGAAGATTTTACAGGAACTGAAGAAGAATAATCATTTTCTCATAATCAGCCATCTCAGTCCCGACGGAGATACGCTGGGCAGCGCTGCGGCGCTTAGCCTTGCTCTGCGTCAAATGGGCAAGAAGGCTGATTGTGCTGTAGATGGGCTTATACCGAAGAAGCTTGGTTTTCTGCTGGAAGACACGAAGTTTATCACGGATAAAAACGAGCTTGCGGAAGGCTATGATTGTGTGATCGCAGTGGATACTGCTACTTTTGCGCGCCTTGGGTTCTTTGGCGAGGTTTTTAATGCTGCTCCCATGCGCATCAATATCGATCACCATATGACCAATGAAGAGTACGGTATGCTCAATTATGTTGACGACAGAGCGGCTGTCGGCGAGATCATTCTCGAGATGATTAAAGAACTCGGATGCGAGATCACTGTGCCGATCGCAAATGCGCTCTATGCGGCGATCTCAACGGATACGGGCAATTATCAGTATTCCAATACCTCTGAGCAGACACTTATGGCGGCGGCTGAGCTTCGCAGATGCGGTGCTGAGATCGCAAAACTCTGCGATGAGATCTATAACCGCAGATCTTTTGCTGCGACAAAGCTGATCGGTAAGGCGCTCGGTCATCTGAATCTGTATCACGACGGTAAGATGGCGGTTCTGCATATGACACTTGCCGAGATCGCGGAATGCGGCGCATCCCGTACGGATTGCGATGTTCTCGTAAACTATGCGAGAGAGATCGAGACAGTCGAGATCGCGGGCTTTATCAATGAAATGCCTGACGGCAAATATAAAGTCAGCTTCCGCAGTAAGAACTATGCTGACGTCGCTGCGCTCGCAGGAGAATACGGCGGCGGCGGTCATGTCCGTGCGGCAGGATGCGTCTTTGAAGGTCCGATCGATCGCATCGAGAAGATCATCACGGAAAAAGCGAAAGAATATTTAAGATGAACGGAATTATCAACGTTTTAAAGCCGCCCGGCATGAGCTCGAGCGGCGTTGTATCATATATCAGAAAAATCACGGGTGAAAAACGTGTCGGTCATGCGGGAACATTGGATCCCGGCGCGGCAGGTGTTTTGCCTGTGTGCATCGGCAGATCCACGCGACTGACGGATATGCTGATGGAAAACCGCAAAGAATATATCGCGGAGATCACATTCGGTGTATCTACGGATACGCTCGACAGTTACGGTGTTGTTCTGGAGACCGCTGAATGCAATGTTACCGAAGATATGATCGGGCAGGCGATCCCGCAGTTTATCGGGGATATCATGCAGACACCTCCTGCGTATTCTGCTTTAAAGATCAACGGTACACCTTCCTATAAGCTTGCACGCAAAGGTGAGGCGGTGCAGAAGCCTGCGAGAGCGGTCAAGGTTTACGAGCTTGAGTATCTCGGCATGAACGGCAAAAACCGCCATATGATCCGCGTGCTTTGCTCGAAAGGCACATATATCCGCGTGATCTGCGAAGATATCGGAAAGGTGCTCGGTGTGCCTGCTCATATGAGCTTCCTGCTGCGTTCTCAGTCGGGCGGTCAGCGCGTAGAGAATGCTTTTACCTGCGACGAACTCGGTGCTCTTGCGGAACAGAATGATTTTTCTTTCATCATTCCGCCGGAAAATGTCCTCTGCGGCTTGAAACGCATCGACATCCCCAAGCGATTCCGCAGTATGATCCTGAACGGTATCGCGATCCGCAATATCGACCTTCCTGAAGGCGACTATCTCGTTTACTGCGACAACGAGTTTCTGGGAGTAGGGGAGAATTGTGAAGGTGCAAAGATCAGAATCCCACTTTATGAGATGAAATGAGGCTACTGTTATGCAGCTTTTAACCTATGAACTGAATAATTTTCACGAAACCGCTACTGCGGTCGCGCTGGGAACGTTCGACGGACTGCATATCGGACACAGACAGATCCTCGATAATGCAAAGAGCAGCGGTCTGCCCGTTGTTGCGTATTCCTTTGCGAATATCCCCGCAGCATATTTCGGCAAACCCATCAAAGCGCTGCTTTCTCACGAAGAAAAGATCGAGGCATTCCGTGAATACGGAGTCGATCATCTTATGCTCGTTCCTTTTGATGAGATGATCATGAATATGTCTGCGCGTGATTTCCTTGACTTTCTGTATTATAAATTAAACGCAAGGGTCATTTCTTGCGGATTCAATTATTCGTTCGGGAAAAAGGCAGAGGGCAATCCCGATGTATTGAGAGCATATTGTGCTGAAAAAGGCATCAAGGCGGTCATCGCGGAACCCGTTATGATCGGAGACGATGCGGTATCCAGCACATACATCAGATCGTCTTTGCTTGAAGCTGACCTGAAGCGTGCGAATGAAATGCTCGGAAGATATTTTTCCGTCAGCGGCACAGTTACCCGCGGCAAGCGCCTTGGCAACACGATCGGTTTCCCCACGGCGAATATTCCGTTCTCTGAGAACAAGATCACTCCGAAATTCGGTGTCTACGCGACGAGAGCGATCATCGACGGAGCAGGCTATCCCGCAATGACGAATGTCGGCGTGCGTCCAACAGTTGAGATGACCGATCAGCCGAATTCCGAGACTTATATAATCGGTTATGACGGAGACCTCTACGGAAAGCAGCTGAAAGTTGAATTTCTCGATTATATCCGCGAAGAAATCCGTTTCAGCGGGGTAGAGGAACTGAAAAATCAGCTGAAAAAAGATGAAAAAACTGCTTTACAAATGTATAACTTGATGATATTATAATGATGTATGCTTGTGTAAAGCATGCGAACCGCTTCTGTGTTCTGCGAAAGCCTAACGCATTACTCAGTTGACGGGGATATCATATTTTACGGAGGTATTTTTACCATGATCGATAAGGCACAAATCATTGCAGAATATGCAACAAAAGAACGCGACACAGGTTCTCCCGAAGTTCAGATCGCTATTCTTACTGCTCGTATCAACCACCTGAACGAGCACTTCAAGACTCACCACAAAGACCATCATTCCAAGCGCGGTCTTCTGAAGATGGTTGGTCAGAGAAAGGGTCTTCTCAACTACCTCAAGAAGAAGGACATTGAGAGATACAGAACTCTGATTGCCAGACTGGGTCTTAGAAAATAAGATTTTGAGCGGCAATTTATGCCGCTCTATCTTTTTTACTTCGTTTCTCATAAGGAAAAATAACATAGATCACGATCGCGTATCGTGAAGGAGGTACAATGGAAAATCATGTTTTTAAGATGATGCTCGGCGGCAGAGAGCTTATCGTTGAATCCGGTAAGTATGCTGAACAGGCTGACGGTAACTGCATCGTTCGCTGCGGCGATACAGCAGTTATGGTTTCTGCTACAATGTCCGAGACACTCAGAGACGGTATCGACTTCTTCCCTCTGAGCGTAGAATTTGAAGAAAAAATGTATGCTGTCGGTAAGATCCCCGGCGGTTTCATCAAGAAAGAGGGCAGACCCTCTGATAAGGCGATCCTTGCATGCAGACTGATCGACAGACCGATCCGTCCGCTTTTCCCCAAGGGTTTCTACAACGACGTTCAGGTTATCGCAACTGTAATGTCCGTTGATACAGAAATTCCCCCGGAAGTATATGCAATGATCGGTTCTTCCGTAGCTCTCTCCATCTCCGGCATTCCCTTCGCAGGCCCCACAGGTACTGTAGCAGTCGGTTATGTAGACGGTGAATACGTAATCAACCCCGATTCCGAACAGAGAGCAAAGTCCCGCCTCAACCTCGTAGTATCCGGTACAAAGGATGCAGTTATGATGGTAGAAGCAGGTGCAAACGAACTTACAGAAGACGAAATGCTCGGCGCTATCCTCTATGCACACGAAGAGATCAAGCGCATCTGTGCTTTCATCCAGGGCATCAAGGATGAGATCGGCAAGCCTGAAAAGGATGTTTACATGTATCAGATCCCTGAAGAAATTCAGGCTGCATGCGAAGCTGATTTCACAGAAAAGATGAGATGGGCAATGGATACAACAGACCGCGACGTCCGCGCTGCAAGAGAAAAGCAGGTCAAGGAAGAAGCAGTAGCATTCTATGCTGAACGTTTCCCGGATGGCAAGAAGGACATCGACAATGCGCTTTACGCGATCATGAAGTCCATCGTTCGCGACAAGATCGTTAACCACGGTTTCCGTCCCGACGGCAGAAGCTTCGAAGAAGTTCGTCCGATCTGGTGCGAAACAGGCCTCTTTGCAAGAACACACGGTTCTGCATGCTTCACAAGAGGTCAGACGCAGGTAATCAACCTCGTTACACTCGGTTCCCTCAGCGAAGGTCAGTCCCTCGACGGTATTTCCGACGAAACTTTCAAGAGATATATGCATCAGTATAACATGCCGCCGTATTCCACAGGTGAAGCTAAGCCTCTCCGCAGCGCTTCCCGTCGTGAAATCGGCCACGGCGCACTTGCTGAACGTGCAATTATCCCCATGCTTCCTTCTGAGGAAGAATTCCCCTATGCGATCCGTGCGGTATCCGAAGTTGTAAGCTCCAACGGTTCTACATCTCAGGCATCCATCTGCGCAAGCTCCATGGCTCTCATGGACGCAGGCGTTCCGCTGAAGAAGCCCGTAGCAGGCACTGCAATGGGTCTTATCAAAGACGTTGAGAGCGGCCAGATAGTTGTTCTTACCGACATCCAGGGTCTTGAAGACTTC
>JAZRGP010000196.1:0-3573 GCA_045644225.1 Christensenellaceae bacterium
AAGGTAAAATTACGGAATGCAAGTGGCGGAGTTTCGTTATGGTCTCCGACAATTTCCTTTCGCAACAATTCTTTTGTTTTACCAAACGTATCGCAATGCCGCCTCCGCTGTCACGGCCTGCATCGATGTCTCTGCATCCCCATCCTACCAAGCAATACGTCCCATAAAACGGTCAGCCTTTTTGCTTTATTTCCACCCGTCTCAAGTCCCCACTTCACCCCCGAATGTAAAATATATGTAAATCCCTTGAACATTGCACTGTTAACCGCTAAAATTGTAACAAATGCGAGGAGGTGAAGTTATGATCTGGTGCGTAGAAGACGATTCCAGCATCCGCGATATCGAGGTTTATACTTTGACATCCACAGGCTTCGAGGCACGAGGTTTCGAAGACGGTGATTCTTTTTGGAACGCATTGCAGACCGAGCAGCCGGATTTGGTGATACTGGATGTAATGTTACCGGGAAAAGACGGCATAACATTGCTGAAGATGATGCGGTCTTCTCAGGAATTCTGCGAGATCCCCGTCATCATGGCAACGGCAAAAGGAAGCGAATACGACAAGATCCAGAGTCTTGATCTGGGCGCTGATGATTATTTGGTAAAGCCCTTCGGCATCATGGAGATGGTCAGCCGTGTGAAAGCCGTGCTGCGCAGATGCAAGCCCATCAGACAGAGCAGATCCCTGAAAATAGACGGTCTGGTGTTGAATCCCGAAGAGCATACCGTTACGATCAATGGTGAGCGCTTAAACCTTACCTATAAGGAATATGAGCTGCTGCATCTCTTCCTTTCTCAGCCGGGAATTGCGTTTACAAGAGAGCAATTGCTCGTGAATGTCTGGGATACAGACTATATGGGTGAAACACGCACGGTGGATATGCATATCCGTACCCTGCGGCAAAAGCTTGGGGAATACGGTCATATCATCGAAACAGTCCGCAACGTAGGCTACCGTTTGGAGGCAAAGCATGACAAGTAAGATCTTCCGTTCCACGGTAATCGTCGCAGTTGTGGTCCTGCTCTGCTCTCTGGGGATCGTGATGGGCGTGCTATACAGCCATTTCACTCAGGTGCAGGTGCAGCAGCTGAAGAACGAGCTCAGCCTCGCCGTCACAGGCACAGAGCAATACGGCAATGCCTTTCTGGAAAACGTTGAGGCAGACCGATTCCGTATCACATGGATCGACACAGACGGCACAGTCCTCTTTGATACTCAGGCGGATCAGACGGTCATGGAAAATCACGCAGACCGCGAGGAGATCAAAGAAGCCTTTCGCTCAGGACGCGGCAGCGCAGTTCGCACATCCGAAACGCTGACCAAGCAGACATTTTACGAAGCAGAAAAGCTGCAGGACGGCACAGTCCTGCGTATCTCCACCAGTCAGGAGTCCGCATGGGCGCTGATGATGGGCATGCTGTGGTCCGTCATCCTGATCGCAGTGCTGGCGATCGGTCTTTCCGCGATCCTTGCGCGAAGGATGGCAAAGAAGATCGTTGAGCCGCTGAATAAGCTGGATCTGGAGCAGCCGCTGAAAAACGATGTATATGAGGAGATCTCTCCCCTGCTGCACCGTATCCATCGGCAGCATCGGCAGATCGCAAAGCAGATGGATCAGCTGAAGCGCAAGTCAGACGAGTTCCAGCAGATCACCTCTCATATGCAGGAAGGCCTTATTTTACTGGACAGCGAAGGAACTATTCTCAGCATCAATCCCGCGGCAAAGCAGTTATTTGATGCCGAAAACGACTGCATCGGCAAAAACTTCCTGAAGATCGACCGCACCAGCACCATGCGGAGCGCGGTGAACGACGCTCTCGATAAAGGTCGCGGTTACGCAAGATTAAACCGAAACGGACGGGATCATCAGTTCGATCTCAGCCGTATCGTTTCCGACGGATCGGTCATCGGCGCAGTCGTTCTGGCTTTCGATATCACCGAAAGGCTCAATTCCGAGCAGATGCGCCGCGAATTCTCCGCCAACGTTTCTCATGAGCTGAAAACCCCTCTGCAGGGCATTATCGGCAGTGCAGAATTGCTGGAAAGCGGTCTTGCGAAGCCCGAGGATGTTCCGCGGTTCGTCGGTCATATCCGCAAGGAAGCTTCCCGCTTAGTCAGTCTGATCGGAGACATTATTCGTTTGTCTCAGTTGGACGAAGGTGTAACGCTCCCCGAAGAAGAGGTCGATATGCTCTCTCTCGCGGAAGAAGTACGACCCATTCTGGAGCAGAGCGCCGCAGAGAATAATGTCAGCATTTCCGTTACCGGCGCAGGTTTTACGATGCAAGGTGTCCGCAGAATGCTGCAGGAAACGCTCTACAACCTCTGCGACAATGCGATCAAGTACAACATTCCCGACGGCAAGGTCGAGATCCATGTGGAAGATCGTAAGCTGACCGTCCGCGATACGGGCATCGGCATCCCCGCAGAACACAAAGATCGGATCTTCGAACGCTTCTATCGCGTGGATAAAAGCCACTCCAAGGCATCCGGCGGCACGGGGCTTGGGCTTTCCATCGTCAAGCACGCAGTGCAGTATCACAAAGCCACTATAGACCTGCAAAGCACCCCCAACAAAGGCACTTCCATTACGATACAGTTCTGATCAAAGAGCACATCCAAAGAGATGTGCTCTTTTCATTTTACATGGATTTTACAGAGGCTTTGCAAATCCTCTATGGTTTTTGCAAATGCTAAAATTTATAATGTGACCTGGTGAAACAAGAATACTATCCGCAAAGGAGAAAAATATGACAGCATACATTTTTAAGATCATTACCCTTTTAGGCGGCCTTGCTCTGTTCCTGTTCGGCATGGACATTATGGGCAAGGCGCTGGAACGTCAGGCAGGCGGCAAGCTTCAGACCGTCCTCGCAAAGATGAGCTCCAATATCTTCAAGGGTTTCCTGCTCGGTCTGGGTGTCACCGCGGTGATCCAGTCCTCTTCCGCTACGACAGTCATGGTAGTCGGCTTCGTTAACTCCGGTATCATGACGCTGAAACAGGCAGTCGGCGTCATCATGGGTTCCAATATCGGTACCACCGTCACCGCATGGATCCTTTCCCTGACGGGTCTTGAAGGCGACAGCTTCCTGGTCCAGATCTTCAAGCCCACTACTCTCGCTCCGCTGATCGCGATCGCAGGCATCGTCCTTTTCATGTTCACCAAGAGTGAAAAGAAGAAAAACATCGGTATGATCTGCCTTGGTTTCATGGCACTGATGACAGGTATGGATATCATGGGCGATTCCATGGCATTCCTCAAGACCGAGGCATGGTTCGCTGATCTGATGATCTCCTTCTCCAACCCGATCATCGGCATCCTGTTCGGCGCTGCACTGACCGCGATCATCCAGTCTTCCTCTGCCTCCGTCGGTATTCTGCAGGGTCTGTGCAGCACAGGCGCCGTCACCTTCGGCTCTGCTATCCCCATCATTCTGGGTCAGAACATCGGCACCTGCGTCACCGCAATGCTCGGCTCTGTCGGCGCGAACCGGAATGCCCGCCGTACCGCACTGGTACACCTTCTGTTCAACGTAGTCGGCGTGACCATTTTCGTAGCAGGCTTCTAC
>JAZRGP010000197.1:0-2827 GCA_045644225.1 Christensenellaceae bacterium
GAGGTACTGTGTACCGCTCAGCTTGAGGTCGAATGTGAAGTCAGCATTTTCGCCGATCTGCAGGCCTGCAAGTGTGTATACGCCGTCTGCATCGGGTCTGAGACCAACGCTGTCGGGGTTAGAGGGATCTGCAAGACGTTCTGCAATAGCATTGCCGTCTTTGTCAACGATGGGATTGCCGTTTTCATGCAGCAGGTAAACGTAGAGTTCGTCATTTTCGCCGGGAACGAATGCAAGTGTGAATGTAAGGTCGATGTCATAAACGTCGTTGTCCTTGTTGTCATCCTTGTTTGCTTCGTTGTCAGCAGCCTTATCCTGTACGATGAAGCCCATGTTTTCAACGTTGTTCTTTTCGTTGATAACTGTTGTAACGCCTTCAGCATCGTCTGCCTTGGGAGCAATGTTCATGAAGAGGTCGAAGAGAGCCTTCATTCTTGCATCGCTTTCAAGAGCTTCTGCTTCACGAGCTGCGAGTTCAGCTTCGAATTCTTCTACAGTGAGACCCCACTTTTCAGCGAGCTGCTGCTTGTTCAGACCTGTGATCGTGTACAGAGCATTCTGGTTGTTTGCGGGTCTGTATTCGGAAAGCTGGCTTGTAAGACCGGAGTTGTAGCACTTGATAGCGCTCTGTGCGCCAACTACGACTACCTTGTCAACGCCGTCGTTGTAGTCTTCACGGTTGATGGAGTATGCCCATACTGCAGCCTGTGTAACTGCGAGAGCTTCGTGTTCCTTAAGACCGCTAATGAGTGTAGCGAGATCAAATTCAACGTCCTTGCCGTTCTTGTCCTGAACAACAACCTTGGGGTTGGATGCTGCATATTCTGTCAGGAGAGCCTTGATGTTTGTAATGCTGCCAAGACCTTCCTTTGTGCCCCAGTAACCGTTTTCAACGATCGCACGGAGCTTAGCAGCGTCTTCATCGCTGTAGTGTTCGCTGTCTTCAACGTTTTCAAGTCTGTACCAGTGACCGCCGTCAAGGCCTGTAACTGTGGGTGTGAGGTAGTCTGCGCAGTATGCATAGAATACGCTGCCGTCCTTATATGTCAGCGCAAGCTGAGAAGGAAGATAGTCCATACCTGTGCCGGGAGCCTTACCCTGAGAACCATCGATCAGCTTAGACTTTTCTTCGTCGATGAGGTAACCGCCGTTGCCATCGGGAATGGGGTTGCCTTCTGCGTCTCTCTGATAAACGATCTTCTTGAATACAGGAGCTGCTGCATCTGTGTATTCACCGCTGCCGGAGAGGAAGAAATCATAGCCTTCGCCTTCAGGCTTATCGGACTGACCCTGCTTGATCGCAGTGGGGTTATCCATTGCTACGCCATCACGCTGAGGATTGTGCTTGTTGTAAGAACCTGTGTAACCGCCTGTGTTCCAGTTCTTGCCTTCGTAGTCTTCAGGAGCAACTGTAGCTTCGAACTTTGTTTCGCCGTGTTCAACAGTTGCGTCTTCAGCCTTCTGAGTACCGCTTACTTCGCGATCAACAGTTGTTGTTGTCGTTGTGTCGCCTTCTGTTTTCGTTACGGGTGTACCTGTTGCAGAACCACCTACAGCAACTTTGCCGTCTTCATCCGCTTCAGACTTGATTTCAGCCTTGATTGCGGGGATTGTGGAGGTATCGTCGCCGGGTTCTACGTCGCCGTCCCACTCCTTTCTGTCATTTCCGTTTTCGGAATAAGAAGAGCTGATTACATTGCCTTCCGCATCAGTTACAGTTGTTTCTGTAGAATGTTCTGTACGGTTTACAGCAACGCCATCTGTGGTCGTGCCTTCAGTAGTCTTGTCGATAATAACAGTTACTGTTACGTTGCCGTTCTCATCCGTTGTTACTTCGGTTGTTGTATCGGTCGTTACAGTAAGGCCGTTTTCGTCTGTTTCGACCTTAACTTCGCCAGCGAAAACTGTCGCGGGGATCAGGCTGAAGCAGAGTACAACTGCCAGACAAATTGCCAGCACTTTTCTGATTTTCTTTACCATTATTTCGTCCTCCATTTTTGGTGATCGAAATATTGGCGGCCGGGCTGCCATAGCTTTTTTGCCTTAGGCCCCTTGCTTTGCGTCCCGCCCTTTCGGACGGTTTGCCTTTTTCAGTATTTCTTAATATTTTGTCTTACCCCTATTTTTTTAGGGATAATCATTTTACTGTAATTGAATTATATCATGCGTCGGTCACAGCAACGGTCACAGTTGCTGTTTGATTTTTGATTTTTTTAAAAAATTTTTGACCAATTTGAATTTTTTGTGCTTTTTCTCTCTTAGGGGATTCTATTATATCATTTCTCAAAGGAAAAAGAAAGAACCAAAGTTTGTCACTTCAGTTCTTTTTTTGTAGATTTTTGTTTATTCTGCGGAATATTCCAGCGCGCTGTTCATCAGGAAGATCAGTTCCAATGCACTGCGGAACGGCTGCTCGCTGTTTTTCTCCAGCCACTTTACCGAACCCTGCCAGCTTGTATGCTGACGGAACAGGATCTTTACTTCGAATGTTGCGCACTTGCCTTTTCTCGATGCGCTGTCCGTCGAATCTGTCCGCTTGATATCCGAGACGTCCGCAAACGACCGCACGGAGGTAAATGACTGCGGGAAATTTGCTGAATCGAGGATCTTCTCCAGCTCCACCAGCAGCTGCACAAGACTGCAGAACTGATGTCCCTCGCCCTCCTGACCGTAATTGTAGTAGCGGCCGGCCATAATATTCTGTTCATAAGAATCCACGCAGATCATCGTGGTCCTTGCCGAATCGCGTTTATTTCTGCCCTGCATAAAATGCACTCCTTTTGTTGATTCCTTTTCCGATTCCTTAACCTTCTGTCTGCATTATATC
>JAZRGP010000198.1:0-3819 GCA_045644225.1 Christensenellaceae bacterium
CGCTTCGCCCTCTTGTACGGTATCCGTAAAGAAGTCGTTCCCCGCACCCATCGGATAATAGTAGCCGTCGGTCGTCAGCTCGGTACCCGCGAGATCGTTTGCAGCGCGGTACACCGTTCCGTCGCCGCCGAGGAGCACAACGTCTTCGTCTTCACCCAGTTCAGCAAGGTATGCGGCATAATTCTCGATCGTTCTTACGTCATCATAAGTGAACACGTCACCTTCGGGAAAAATCGCTTCAACCTTCTTTGCCTGTTCCTTACCCGCACAGTTGCCTGCAAGCGGATTGTACAGAATCCTGTGTTTGTTCATAATTCCCTCCAACAGAAATAAAAATAAATAAATCTATAAATCCAAAATGCCCGAACCGATCTGTCAGAGCATAATATTGGCAGGGTATATGGCGCGTTCTGTGTCTTTCCACACAATACGCCGCATCGCGGCAAGCGCAGAAACCTACGCAAAAATCCCTTGATTGCCGCAGATAACGGAATAACTTCATTATAGCACAACTTCCGAAAATGTCGAGAGCGCATCCCGCTTCATATTTGCATTTTTCCCGCTGATATGGCTTCTTTTTTCCTTTCGGATGTGATATAGTATTTATATATTCTATACATTTTCGGAGGATATCATGTTTTGTAAATATTGCGGCACAAAAATAGATGACGATGCGATCTTCTGTTGTTCCTGCGGCAAAAAGCTTGTCGCACAGCCTGCAGAGCCCGCTCCTCAGCCCGAACCCGTTGTTCCCAAGGTCGAACCCGTTATTCCTGAGTTTGAACCCGTTGCTCCCAAAGTCGAGCCCGTTATTCCCGAGTTTGAACCCGTTGCTCCCAAGGTAGAGCCCGTCATTCCCGAGTTTGAACCCGTTGCTCCCAAGGTTGAGCCCGTCATTCCCGAGTTTGAACCCGTTGCTCCCAAGGTTGAGTCCGTCATTCCTGAGTTCCAGCCCGTTCCCCAGCCCAAGGCTGCTCCTCAGCCCAAAGCTCCCTCGAACAAGCTTCTCCCGCTGATCGCGGCTATGGTGCTCGGTTTCTTCTCCTTTATCGAAGTGATCAGAGGTTTCGCAGGTGCTGCTACAGGCATCGGCGTACTCGCAAATCTCATCACTTGCGGCGCAGCTGTTCTCATCGTTCTCACACTCTTCAGAGTTCTCAAGCAGAAGGATCTCTTCTTCGCGATCAGCATGTTCGCACTGGCATTTTCCGAGCTCATAACGCTGGGCGGCATTTTCTGGTATGTATCTGCGCTCACAATGCCCGCATTCGCGATCGCAGGCGTACATTATCTGCTGAAGGGCAAGGTCTTCAACAATATGATCAAGATGATCATGGCATTCGCAGTATGGGGCATGGGCTTCATTCTGTTCATCCACTTCATCTCGCTGCATATGCCCTTCTATCTGATCTTCAGCTCGCTGATCACATCTGCGGCAAGCGGTCTGCTGATCTTCTCTTACAGCCCGAACAAATAATCTCAACGCAATCAAAAACCACTCGCATACGTTCCGCGAGTGGTTTTTTTATGTCTGTCATACTCAGCAAACATTTACCGCAAGGATAATACCAAGGACGGTCATAAGCACGATCATAGCACAGCTGACGATGATCCCCGCAATACTAAAGCATCTGCCGACGGTCACACGGGTGTTTTCCGCACCGCCTGTAAAGTTAAGGAACCGCTTGGATTTATTGATGCCGATGATCGAGAAGATCAGTCCCAGAACGCTGAGCCAGAATGTAACGGAGAATGCCAGACCGAGAATGCCCCAGATCAACGTAGGTGCAGGGCTTCCCATCGGTCCTTCATAGGTGGATGTCTCGGTGATATTCTGCTCTTCTCCATAAATTACCATATTGCAGTTCGGGCAAAAACGAGTGTTCTCAAAAACTTGTGCTCCGCATTTTTTACAATACATATATACTCCCCTTTTTTAACTAAGATCAGAACTTTGTATCTGCCAGAAAATCACAGATCGCCTTGTCGTAAGCTTCCGTATCCGTAACACGCAGCTTGGAATGCGCTCCCTTGGGGAACCATTTGATCTGCTTCTGCGTCGACGGACACAGATCAAACATCTGCTGCGCGCGTTCGGGCAGAGAGAAGCAGTCCTCCTCGCTGTGGATGAACAGTATCGGTTTCTTCAGATTCGGGATGCGCTTGCCCGGACCGTCGAAGATTACATCCGCACCGCTGATCAGTCGGATAAACAGCATCGTCTCCAGCAAGAACGGGAAAAGCGGTCTGTGGTCATGCACCATATGCAGCTTAAAGGATTCATAGAAGCGGTAATACATGCCGTCTGCGACCATTCCGTCGATCAGCTCAGGCTGCTCGGGGTCAGTCGCCGCGAACATCGCTGCAGAGGAGCCGATGCAGATGCCGTGAAGGATCACCTTTTTGATGCCGTGCTCTTCTTTCAGCAGCTTTGCCCATTCCAGAAGATCGCGGTATTCCTTATAGCCGACGGAGCTGACCTTTCCGTCGGATTTTCCGTGCGCACGGCTGTCGATCGCGAGGACATTCCATCCTGCCGCACGGTACGGCTCAGCATAATGGCAGGAATATACGCATGCCTCCATTCTGCCGGGGATGATGATGACCGCCTTATCGCTGCCGAAATCAAAGTATTCGCCCCAGAGATGCAGACCGTCGCTTGTGATATCCACTTCTTTTTTGAATTGCGCGTATGCTTCGTGCCATTCTGCGCCCTGATTATACAGGCGGAGGTAAGCCTCATCGCTGGTAAGGCTCGCGGCACGTCCCCATTTGTCCTTTTTATCGCGCATCAAAAGCGTCTTGTAAATTATAAACGAAACCAGAAATGTCATCAGGATCCCCGAAACAACGAGGAACAGAATGATCCAATATAAAAGTTGCATTTCGTTCACCTCACATGATCCCGACGATCCAGTCATAGATCGCCTGACCGCCCGAACGGAAAATACATTCCATCATCGGGAAAGCACTCTGTATCGCCTCTTCGATCTCCGCTTCTGCGGCTTCATCCGCCTGGATGCCACGGAAAAAGAAGCAGGTTTCTCTGTCATCGATGTCCTCGATGCGCTGCAGCCCTTCAACGATCGCAGTAACGGGATCCTTCGCCGCGCTTGCAAGTCCTTTGCGTCCGATCGTGATGGAATCGCCGATCACGCAGTTCACGTCGCTCTGCTCATAGTTTCTGACCGCAGTCGTTACAAGCAGAGTCTCGACGCGATCGATCCACTGCTTCATCTCGCCGATGCGCTCCGCAATCCCCTCATCGGGAATATCCATGGAGATCGCGCAGAATCCTTCCGCAACGGTTTTCGAGGGAAGAACATGAACGTTCTCCGCACCCGAGAGCTTTATCGCCTGCTCTGCAACGAGCATCAGGTTCGAGTTGTTCGGCAGGATCACGATCTCATCTGCATTCAGCTTTCGGATCGCATTGACAAATTCATTCGCAGATGTGTTCATCTTCGGTCCGCCGTCGATCACGATATCGCAGCCGAGATCCTTATAGCACGCGATGTTTCCCTCACCGTTAACAACGGCGATCGTGCCGAGGGGCTTATGCTGAGCAGCGGGCTCGGGGGTCTGCAGGCTCTTCTGCGCCTGGATCGTATTGTGCTGGAGCTGCATATTCTCCAGCTTAAACGTCAGAAATTCGCCATACTGCTGCGCTGCGGTTATGATCGGAGCGGGTTTGCGCGTATGGACGTGTACCTTTAACTGCTTGTCGATCTGTGCAACGACGATCGAGTCGCCGCCATTCTGCTGCAGGACCGCGGTAAACAGTTCTACTTTAAAATCAGGATCATAGCCAAGTCGGAG
>JAZRGP010000199.1:0-2343 GCA_045644225.1 Christensenellaceae bacterium
TGCCGCATCGGGGATGAGAAAGGGTACAACGCATTCCATCAGTGCCGCAGCATATGCCGCGATCCCTGCGCCGCGCATATAGATCAGCGCATACCATGCCGTCCCGACGGAATAGCAGACGAGAAGCCCGCAGACAAACGCGATGCAGAGCATCCACATCTTCCTGCCCATAAGCCCGATCAGCCACGATGCGATCAGCACCATCGGCAGAAATCCGATGAGATAGCCGCCCGTCGGACCCGCGAACACGCCGAAGCCGCCCGTGAATCCCGAAAACACAGGAACCCCGACCAGCCCCAGCACAAGATACATCAGCAGGCTCACCAGCGCCCGCTTCGTACCCAGAACTGCCGCCGCGAGCATCACCGCAAAGGTCTGCATGGTAAACGGCACCGCGAAGGGAACCATGATCCACGCACAGATCGCCATGAGCGCAGTAAAAAGCGCGATATGCGCGATATCCCGTGCAGATATCTTTTTCTCTGTCATGATCTCCTCCTTAGCCGTTTTGCACTATGATAGCAGAGAATATAAAGAGTTGTCAACCGATCGAGCTAACAAGGGTGACAAATCACATAAGAATAAAAAAAGAGCGAACACGGTTCGCCCCTACATAAGTCGTATGGATGTTTTTTGCATCACTCACAGCTCGATCTCATCCCCGCATGCGAGATAGCACATGTTGGAAAGGCGGTCTGCGAGATAGCGATATGCCTCCTGCCCCGTACAATGGCAGGTATAGAACAATGTTTCCGGATATTCCGCGAGCTTTGCCGCAACGGCATCGAGAAGCTCCCTGCGGACGCATTTGCCCGTCGTGGGGTTCATCAGGTGATAGCCGCCGATGCAGACATCGGGACGGTATGCGGCGGTCTTTTCGAGAATATTGATGATCCCCGTATGTCCGCAGCCCATGATGAGCGCGGTCTTGCCATCCGCCTGCAGGATCAGGCTCTGCTCGTGAATGAATCTGTCGGGAGCATCGACCTCATAAAGCACACTGTTCGCCTCGGAGAGGTTCTTAGTCTGCCCGACGACGGTATAAAGGCTGAGCTCGCCGTCGATCTCGTGGTCTCCATCCAGCAGAACGACCTGCGGATGATCCGCAAAGGCACGGTCGATACCGTTGTATTTCCATTCTCCGTTCATTACGCGGAAATGCGGCAGGAATGCACCGCGCTGGATATACACCTTCGCAGAATTGTTGACCGAGAAGAATTTTTCAAGCGCACCGCCATGGTCATAGTGACCGTGGGAGATGATGACCATATCCACCGCAGAAAGGTCGATGCCCTTCGCTTCAGCATTGACGAAAAGCGTATCATCGGGACCGAGGTCAAAGAGCATTTTGTGCGACGGAGTCTCGAGATACAGCGCAAGCCCATGCGCCGTTGCCGCACCGCAGCAGGATGTGTTTTCAACAAGCGTGCAGATCCTCATCTGATCGCACCTGTGCTTTCGATGATATATTTATAGGAAGTCAGCTCCGCAAGACCCATCGGTCCGCGTGCATGGAGCTTCTGCGTGGAGATGCCCATTTCGCAGCCAAGCCCGAATTCACCGCCATCCGTAAAACGCGTGGACGTATTGACGTAAACCGCCGCACTGTCGATATAGCGCGTGAAATGCTCCGCCGCCGCAGCATCATCCGTTACGATAGCTTCGCTGTGACCCGTGGAATGGAGCGATATGTGCGCTTCCGCTTCCGCAAGGCTTTCCACAACGCGTACCGCGAGGATGTAGTCCAGAAATTCCGTATCGAAATCCGCATCACCTGCAGCCGTTCCGCCGATGATGGAAAACGCACGTTCATCCGTGCGGAGTTCGACGGGAACAGTTCTTTCCGTCAGCAGCTTCGCGAGCTTCGGCAGAAATTCCTCCGCGATATCCCGATGCACAAGGCATACCTCCGCGGCATTGCAGACAGAGGGTCTGCTCGTCTTTGCATTTTCAATGATGCTGAGCGCCATTTCCTGATCTGCCGCTTTATCCACATAGATATGGCAGATGCCCGTGCCTGTCTGGATGCAGGGAACCGTAGCATTCTGGATGCAGGCATTGATGAGCTGAGCGCCGCCTCTCGGGATGAGCAGGTCGACATAGCCGTTCGCCTTCATCAGCTCCGTCGCGCTTGCACGCGTGGTATCCGTAACGAAGCCGATCGCATCCGCAGCGAAACCCGCCTCCGCGATGCCTTCCTTCAGCGCGGAAGAGATCGCCAGAGAGGAGTGAAAAGCCTCTTTGCCGCCGCGCAGGATGCAGGCATTGCCGCTCTTGACCGAGAGCGCCGCAGCATCCGCAGTGACGTTCGGGCGGCTCTCGTAAATGATCGCAACAACACCC
>JAZRGP010000200.1:0-2132 GCA_045644225.1 Christensenellaceae bacterium
CCGGCGTTTCCATCGCTGCTTCCGACATCTTCGGTGATGCTGGCGTTCCCGCTATCGGCGTTACATGCACAAACCCCCAGGTTACAGAAGGCAACGATCACTACTTCCGTATCTGCTTCCTCGATCCTTTCCAGGGTACAGTTCTTGCTAACTTCGCTAAGGACGAATGCAAAGCTACAAAGGCATACTGCCTCGCTAAGCTCGGCGACGACTACTCCACAGGTCTCTGCAACTTCTTCATGGAAGCTTTCGGCAAGGAAAACTGCGTATACGAAACATTCCCGGAAGGCACATCTGACTACTCCGCATATGTAGCAAACGCTATCAACAACGGCTGCGACATCTTCTACGCTCCCGTTTCCATCGAAGCTGCTGCTCTCATCATCGACCAGGCTTCTGCTCAGAACATCAGCATGCCCATGCTCGCAGGCGACACATGGGACTCCAACGTTGTTGTAGCAGCTGCTGAAGGCAAGGCTCTCGACATCTACGTTACAACTTTCTACCAGGAAGGCGGCAACGAAGAATTCGATAAGGGCATCAAGGAATACATCAACAACGACGCTACAGCTAAGGCAAACAACGGCGGCAACGACATGATCGCTGCTGTATCCGCAATGGGTTACGATGCATACTTCGTAGCACTTGAAGCACTCAAGGCTGCAGGCTCCACAGATCCCGGTAAGGTTATGGAAGCTCTTCCCAATGTAACATACCAGGGTGTTTCCGGCGCTATCGCATTTGACGATACCAACGGGGACGCAATCCGTGATGCTGCATACGTTAAGAAGTGCAACACAGAAACAGCTGCTTGGGACTTCATCGCAGTTCAGGGTATCGGCTGATTCTGACGTTACAAAACACATTTAGCGTGTATTCTATGCGGGGGCTATGCCCCCGCTATACGCGTTTTTAAGAGATGTATCGCTCGGAAAGGAAAAACCGCGGTTTTTCTTTTCCAAACGATGCACCGCATCAAAAAAGAACATCTTAACTTAGGAGGCTCTCCTCACATGGAATTTTTCCAGAACTCTCTCCAGTATCTGCTCTCCGGCATCTCCGTCGGCGGTCAGTACGCGCTCATCGCGATCGGCTATACCATGGTATACGGCATCCTGCGCCTTATCAACTTCGCGCATGGTGATGTTTTCATGGTTGCAGGTCTTATGATGGTCTATATCTCCGCATCCATGCCGATGTATATCGCCATCCCGCTCGTTATTATCCTTACGGTCATCCTCGGCTACGCGATCGAAAAGGCAGCATATAAGCCTCTGCGCAGCGCTCCCCGTATGTCCGTTATGATCTCTGCGATCGGTGTCAGCTATCTGCTGCAGAACCTCGCTCTTTACATCACAGGCGGTCTTAACCAGAACTATCCCGCGATCGGCTGGATCTCCGACCCGATCACGATCCTCGGCGCAACGACAAAGCGCGTAACGCTCATCACACCCGTTCTTACGATCGCTCTCGTCGTAGCTCTTGTTCTGCTCATCAACCATACCAAGATCGGTATGGCAATGCGTGCTGTTTCCAAGGACTTCGAAACAAGCTGCCTGATGGGTATCAAGATCAACAAGGTCATTTCCGTTACGTTTATCATCGGCTCTCTGCTTGCAGCGGTCGGTTCCCTTCTCTATTTCTCCAACTACCCCGGCGTTACGCCCACAGCCGGCTCCATGCCCGGTCTTAAGGCATTCGTTGCTGCGGTATTCGGCGGCATCGGCTCGATTCCCGGCGCAGTTATAGGTGCGTTTATCATCGGCATCTGCGAGAATATCATCAAGGGTGTCGGTCTTTCCACATTCTCCGATGCATTTACATTCGTTCTGCTCATCATCATCCTCGTCGCAAAGCCCACAGGTCTCTTCGGCGAGAAGACAACGGACAAGGTATAAGGAGGTATCAGTATGAAAAACAGCAAAAGGCGTTCCACTCTGATCACCGCTGCTTCCCTGATCGTTCTGTTTGCTCTTACGATCCTGCTTGAGCAGCTCATCCCCGCAACATCTTCCTGGGCAATGCTCCTTACCGTAATTAAGAAGAGTGCAGTCTACGCTCTCGTTGCAGTATCCATGAACCTCTTGAACGGCTTCACGGGTCTGTTCTCCCTCGGTCAGGCAGGCTTCATG
>JAZRGP010000201.1:0-2832 GCA_045644225.1 Christensenellaceae bacterium
CATACCGCGAGCTCGTCTCGAGGATCTCGCGCTGCACCTCGATGAGCTGCTGCGTATCGTCCTCGGTCTTGGAGTATTTGATATCCGCCTTGCGATACAGAAGCCCCAGCGCCGAGCAGGGAACGTCTGCGATCACGCGGTCAAACTTTCCGTAAAACTTCGGATTCGGCACAGCGGCATCCATCCTCTGTGTATCCGCCTTTACGCCCAGTCGCTCGAAATTCATATCCATCAGCTGAACGCGGTGTCCATGAAGATCCGCAGAGAAAAGATAGCTCGGAAGCTTCTGTGCGGCATATGCGGATTTTCCGCCGGGTGCTGCGCAAACGTCGATCACGCGGTCTCCCTTTTGGATCATCGCCGCGTCTACCGTCAGCATGGAGGATTCTCCCTGCACGGTCATCTCGCCGTTTTTATATTCCTCGAGGTCCTCGATCGCCGTGATATTGCGGATATAACGCGCATCTTCCGCATAAGCACCTTTTGTGATCTCGAATTTCTCGAGGCGCTTGTCGAGCTCTTCAGGGGTCATCTTCAGCCTGTTCGCACGCACGCATGTCATCGGCTGACGGCGGTAGGAAAGCATCGCCTCCGCGAAATCCCTGCCGTAATCCGCGATGTATTTTTTTACCAGCCATTCGGGATAGCTGTGATAAACAGAGAGATATTTCTCGAACTGCGTTTCTCTGTCGGGATATGCGATATTATCCTTGTTGCGTGCGATGTTGTGCATCACGGCATTGACAAAGCCCTTGAGCTGGCGCTTTGCGGAGCTTGCGCAGAGCTTTACGCTCTCGTTGACCGCAGCGCTCTCGGGAACGCTCTCAAAAAACAGCAGCTGACAAACACCCAGCCGCAAGATATTGCGGATGAGGCGCTGTACGCGCTTCCCTTCGGTGAAGCGGTCGATCACATAGTCGATCCGCAGAAGGTTTTCCACGGTCGTATTCGCAAGACGCGCACAAAAACGCTTGTCCTGCTCGCCAACGGCGGCAAGGCGCTTCTTGAGCGACAGATTCAGGAACGCTCCGTCTTCTACATCCTGCAGTATTTTCAGCGCAGCTGCGCGTGCGGTATCAGCCAATCTTATTCCCCTTTCGTAAATGCGTCAGCGGAAATACCCTTTCCTCTCATATAATCCTTTGCAGCCATCGGCTTGCCGCCGGGGAACTGCAGACGCAGGATCTCTGCGGCGCCGTCGCCCGTGCGGACGATCAGACCCTTCTTGGGATCTTTTACGAGAATGCTGCCGGGTTCCTGCGAACCGTCTGCACATTCCGCAAAACCGATCTCAAAGACCTTGACCTTCTGTCCGTCGGTAAATGTATAAGCCATCGGCGCAGGGTTCAGTCCGCGCACGAGGTTTCTGATCTCTTTTGTGGACTTGCTCCAGTCGATGCAGGCAAGTTCTCTGTCGGGGATGGGGTAATATGTGGATTCTGCCTCATCCTGCGGAACTGCCGCAAGCGTGCCTGCCGTGAGCGCCTCCATCGTGCGCTTCAGCGTAACAGCACCGACCTCCGAGAGCTTTTCTCTCAGTTCGCCGCCTGTCATGTTCTCCGTGATCTCAACAGCGTCCTTTAAGAGCATATCGCCTGCGTCGATCGCACGGACGGTATACATCGTCGTGACGCCTGCCTCAGGTTCACCGTTGATGACAGCCCATTCGATGGGTGCTGCGCCGCGGTATTTCGGCAGGAGAGAACCGTGAACGTTGATCGTTCCGTATTCGGGCAGGTCGAGAACATCCTGCGTGAGGATCTGTCCGAATGCCGCCGTGATGAAGAGATTCGCGCCGAGCGCCTTCAGCTCCTCAAAGCCGTCTCTCGCGACTTTCTCAGGCTGCATTACAGGAATGCCATGCTCCTCAGCAAGCACTTTTACGGGCGGCGGAACAAGCTTATGTCCTCTGCCCTTGGGTCTGTCGGCCTGGGTCACGTCCGCGCAAACGGGATAACCCTCCTCGATCAGCATTTTTAAGGAAGGTACGGCAAATTCGGGCGTACCCATGAAAACGATGCGAAGATCTTCTTTATTCATTCTCCGCTGCTTCCTCCTCTTCCTCTGCCGCCATAGCCGCGAGTTCCTCGGGATCGAACTTTTCGACCTGACATGTCTCTTCGTTATAATATTCATCTTCTGCAAGGAACTGCTCGACCTTATCGATGAACAGACCGCCTTCGAGGTGGTCGCATTCATGTGCGATGCAGCGTGCGAAGAGGCCCTCTGCTTCGTATTCCATGAGGTTGCCTTCGCGGTCATATGCTTCGCAGATAACGTGCATCGGGCGTGTTACTACGCCGCGGCGGTCTCCGCAGGAAAGGCAGCCTTCGTCACCTGTCTGCGTGCCTTCTGCGAGTGTGATAACGGGGTTGATAAGCTCGATGGGTTCTTCAAAGCCCCAGTCTTCGCCCATGTCGATAACGACGACTCTTCTCAGTACGCCGACCTGAGGTGCTGCAAGACCGTAGCCTCTTGCGACCTTCAGTGTTTCTTTCATATCATCCAGCAGTTCAAGGATACGGGGAGTGATCTCCGCAACTTCTCTGGACTTCTTTCTCAGCCTTTCATCCGGCTCAAGCAAAATCGTTCTCAGTGCCATAATACTTTTACCTCATTTTATATAATTTGTTTATTTCGCTCCGCGGGCTTAGGGAACTTTTTTATAAAAAAGTTCCCTAAGAACCTTCAAAAAATTTTTATATACAACTGCTGTCGCAGTTGTTTAAAAGAATTTATTGTCCCTTCCCTTTCATTTGACCGCAGGGAAGATTTTGACTTGCACAGCCCTCCGCAGGAGAGCGTTTTAAGGGGGTTAGGGGGTTTTTAGGG
>JAZRGP010000202.1:0-3126 GCA_045644225.1 Christensenellaceae bacterium
CTGATCGTGCTGCTGCGCATGGTTTTGCCGATTTCAGCGCCTGTTAATGCGATCGATGCGCTGATGCAGAAAGCTCCGATTATCGAGGAGACAGTGATCAAGGAGCGCGCAGAAGCAGTATTTACAGAACGGGTCGAGGACATCGGCGCAGCAGAGCAGCAATTTCCGGAACAGACGGTCGTTCAGCCGCAGGAACCATTAAAAGAAGTGCAGACTGCGCAGGAAGCAGTTATTCTTTCCGAAACGGAAACCGTGAATTTTCGGATCATCTGCAGTGATGTATGGAATTGGCTCAAGGATAACCTGATCGTGATATGGGGCGCAGGTGCGTTGATCGTATTCTGTTGGTTTGCAGTCAGCTATGTTCGCTTTTCCAACAAGCTGAATTGTTATTCCAGCCTGCCGACGGAAGAGGATGAGGAGGTATTCCGTGCACTTGCAGGGAAATGCCGCGTGACGATGCTCTATAACTCTGCGGTATCCACACCGCTTATGATCGGCATATTCAATCCGAGGATCCTCGTTCCCGAGCGGGAATACGTAAAGAGCGGGCAGAGAAGGCAGCTTGAAAGCCTGTTGAAGCATGAGCTTATGCATTACAGAAGAAGGGACATCCTGTATAAATGGGCGGCGGTTATCGTTTCGTCTCTGCACTGGTTTAATCCCTTGATGCCGCTGATCCGCAAGGAGATCGCGGCAGAGTGTGAATTTTCCTGTGATGAGATGGTGATCAGCAGCATGACTTCGGAGGAGAAGGTGATTTACGGTGAGACCCTGCTGAGCTTTGCTGTGCGCAGAGAGCTCCCGAAAGGCATCGCTGCAGTGACCTTTGGTGAGCGCAGGACAAATCTGAAGATCAGACTTTCAAACATCATTGCGTATCATAAAAAACCACTGTGGATCGCGGCGGTGTCGGTTCTGCTGGTGCTCGCGCTGGTGGGATGTGCGGTGATTACGGGTGTAACCGAAGGAAAAAAGATGGTTTTCAATACGCCTGAAAATCTGATCGAAACCTATATAGAGAGCATAAATGAGGATGATTCTCTGCAGGAAATGATGGATTTCTATGCAATAGAAGAAGTGCGGAAAAACATCGATAAAAAAGCTTTTGAAGAGACTTACAAATCTCCTGTTAAGGAATGGTTCAAGGGTTCGGAGGAGAGCAATGTGGTCAGCGTTGCCTCTGCGGCAAGCACGATTTCCTTGGAGCTGTACCCGAAAACACTGGAGGAGCAACAGCAGGAGTATGATGAATATTTCGCGGGTGTAGTATATTCCGAGATGACGAGAGAGGAATTGATCGATTTTCTTTCGGTACCTTATGAAAAGAATCTTTCAGAAATCGATAAACCGATCATGATCGAGCGTATCGATGATGTGGATGACAGTATCGACCAAGAAAACCTTAAAGCATATGAAAAAGCCGTCGAAAGACACAAAAAGACCTATGGCGCGGATGAAGTACGCCAGCTGACTGTGCTGCTTTCTTGCGGTGGTAAGCAATTCGTTCGCGGCTTTCATCTGATGAAATACAATGGTTCGTGGAAGATATTTGGTCACGGCGTATATCTTAATGTTTCATCTTCACTTGTGGAAATGACCAAGGAAGAATATCTTGAATTGATCGGCGAGGAAACGGAAACGCAGACCGTGGTCCAGTCTGAGGAACAGAAAGCGCTGGCAGAGAAAATTGCTGAGGAACTGGCGGAAGAAACGGAGCAGGAAACTTTGCCGACAGAATTGACTGCGGAAACAGAGCGGGATTCCGAGATAATGAATGAGACCGTTGATGAGAATGTAAAATATCCCCGCATTGGTTTTGATGATTACAATATCGAAACGAAAGAGGGTACATGTATCGAATTGACGATGCCGTATGATGAGGTTTTTTCTATCCTTTCGATGGCGAAAGAGAAGGGATGGGGAGAAATCACGAGAACGGGAATGAATGATGCAGTGTCCCGCGATCCTGTGCCGCAGGGAAAGTGGATTCATTTTGAACAACATATTCAAACCGATAACGGAGTTGAGTATAACGGGATAGGATTTTTCTTTGATGAAAATGATCGTCTGTTTGAGATGGGCGGAGCATGGAGTGAATCGGATAGGGAGTATGTGCTTTCATGGCATTTGCCCAGTTTGATCTTTGGATCAGAGAGACAGGTTCCGCTATATTATGGAAATGATGAAAGAGATATCTTCGTGTTTCCCAGAAAAAATACGGGAAATAAAGCAGGATACAGTATTTGGATCTTGGAGAAAGACCCTGAAACAGGGGAGCACAGACGTTTTGGATGGGCTATGAGTATGATCGATTATCGTGAGGTATATGCGGAGGAAAATGAGAAGAATGTTTTCCTGATTTTCCCGAATGAATTATTTGATGAGGATGGACCGTACTTCCGAGATTATTTCCCACCAAAAGATGCGATCAGCCCGCAGGATGCGATCTCGATCGCTTCGGAAAAACGAGCGATACCTGAGCGGGACTATGTGCATCACGGCTATGCGATCTATAACGGAGAATACTATCATGCGCTCCGCAAAGGGAATTTCGTAAAAGACGGAGGAGAGCCTGCTTACAGCTATGTATCCATGGATGGGCAAGTGATACTGGAGGGATCGGACAGGTATATTCCGTGATGCGTCAGGTGAGAGTTGTACCAAACAAATGGTATTACCATTTTCATGATAAAATAATAACAAATGCCGAAAAAAGCCTAAACAAAGGCTTTGTTAATAAATTATCAATATTTTTCATACCAAAAATGACAAATAGTGATGGAAATAGTATTGCATTTCAATCGGGTATTATGTATAATTTTTAATGGCAGGATAGACTGCTGTTAAAATTGTAAATAATAAAACCGAAAGGAATTTATGCAACTATGAGCAAAGGTTTGTTAGATGGTATTAAAGTACTCGACCTGTCCAGAGTTCTCGCAGCTCCCTACTGCGGTATGATGCTCGCTGACATGGGCGCAGATGTAATCAAAGTAGAACTTCCCGGTAAGGGTGATGACTCCCGTCAGAACTTCCCGATCATCGAAGGTAAAGATGGCAAGAAGGAATCCGGTTACTTCATGAACCTTAACAGAAACAAGCGCAGCCTTACGCTGAACCTGA
>JAZRGP010000203.1:0-1989 GCA_045644225.1 Christensenellaceae bacterium
AGAAGAACCTGCTTTGCGACTGTGCTCACACCCTGCCCCACTATGCAGATCGCCCCACCGATCAAGAATGCACGGATACAGCACATCAGCGTCCTGCTCTTGGGCATCTTCTGTTTAACATAGGCATCATAATACTGATCGCTGAGTTCCAGTTTCTTTTTAATATCCATCCGTATCCTCCTCTCCAAACTCCATGCAGACTTCGCGCTCAGCCTTTCCTTGCTGCATCACGACATCCTGCGCATCATCTTCCATATAAACAAACTTAGCTCTTCCGGATATCACCTTTTTCGGCTCCTTTCGCGTTGATATGACCAGAACCGCAGCCGCCGCAACAACGACCGCCGCAAGGATCAGAAATACTGATTTCTTCATTTCTTTTTCACACCTTTCTCAGGCTATTTTCTGCAATCCTCGGATTTTTACCAAGGCAATAAATCCCAATACTTCCATAAAGTCAAGCAGTTTTTTCGGTATATTAAAAACTCCCCGCGGAAAACATAATCTCAAACAAACGCGAGGAGCAGTCAATGATCAATAAAGTTGAAATCTGCGGAGTAGATACCTCCCGCCTGCCGGTCATCCCCGATCGGCTGCTGAAGGATTATTTCCGGAAAATATACGAAGGCGACAACGATGCACGCGAGGAGTTCCTGCAGGGAAATCTGCGGCTCGTGCTCTCCATCGTTCAGCGCTTTGCCATGCGCAAGGAGAATATGGACGACCACTTTCAGGTCGGCTGCATCGGGCTGATCAAGGCGGTAGATAACTTCGATATCAATCAGAACGTCAAGTTCTCGACCTATGCCGTGCCCATGATCATCGGCGAGATCCGACGGTATCTGCGGGACAACAACACGATCCGCGTCAGCCGCTCTCTCAGGGATACGGCATATAAGGCATTCCAGATCCGCAACGAGCTTGCGAAAAAGAATGCCGTCGAGCCGACCGTCGAGGAGATCGCAAAGGTCATGGAGATGCCCGTGGAGGACGTCGTCTATGCACTGGATGCCATTCAGGATCCGATCTCGCTGAGTCAGCCCGTCTGTCAGGATGGATCGGATGCGCTCTACGTCATGGACAGCATCGCTGACGAACGCAACTCCGACGAAAACTGGCTGCGTACCATCGCACTCAGCGAAGCCGTGGAGAGCCTCGCAGAGCGGGAGAAGAACATCATCTATCTCAGGTATTTTGAAGGAAAGACACAGATGGAGGTCGCGGAAGAGATCTGCATCTCGCAGGCGCAGGTATCGCGGCTGGAGAAATCCGCGATCAGATCCTTGCGAAAAGCCTATCTGTAACACATAAAAAAGAGCCTCTGCAAAAGAGGCTCTTTTATGGTAATTTATTATTTGTTTAGTTTAGTTCTTTGCGATATGGAAATCATCAGCATAGAGCGGGAATTCCTTGCAGAGTTCAGCAACCTTTGCTGCGCATTCCGGAACTGCAGTCTCGCCTTCGAGGATGAGCCTTGCGATGAGGTCTGCGATCTGCTCAGCCTGCGGCTCTTTCATGCCGCGGGAAGTCATAGCAGGTGTGCCGAGACGAACACCGCTGGTTACGCCTGCGCCCAGAGGATCGTGCGGGATGGTGTTCTTGTTGGCAGTGATGTGTGCGCTATCGAGCAGCAGCTGGATCTGCTTGCCTGTTTTGCCGTTCTTATATACGTCGACCAGCATAAGGTGATTGTCCGTACCGCCGGAAACCAGCGTAAGACCATGCTCCATAAGTCTGTTTGCCATTGCACGGGCATTGAGAACGATCTGCTTCTGATATTCCTTGAATTCGTCACTCATAGCCTCCTTAAAACAGATTGCCTTGGCAGCAATCGTATGCATGAGAGGGCCGCCCTGGATGCCCGGGAAAACTGCCTTATCGATCTTTGCAGCAAATTCAGCCTTGCAGAGGATAAGACCGCCTCTGGGACCGCGGAGCGTCTTATGCGTTGTTGTTGTAACGAAGTCTGCGTAAGGAACGGGAGACTGA
>JAZRGP010000204.1:0-3133 GCA_045644225.1 Christensenellaceae bacterium
TAATTGCTGACAGGAAAATAGAGCCATCAATATTCAGCTCCAGGAACTGGAGTTGATCGGCGATATGTGTTTCGGTAAGATATTTGCCGCTGAGGAGATCCTTAATGAAGTGCTCAGTGAGCGTGCGCATCTGGATCTTCATGATCTCGCGGTTTTTCATGGTGAGTGTATGTGTGAGCTTAACGGAGTCGAGGTGCGCCTTCAGTTCAATGAAGCACTTGATGAGCTTTGCTTTTTCCACGGGTTTTAAAAGATAGGAAAAGGCAGTGAAATGAAGTGCCTGCTGTGCGTAGGAAAAGTCCGCATATCCGCTCAGAATGACGACCTTGATGTTCGGGTAGATCTGGTGGATCATTTCGCTCATCTTTAATCCGTCCATTACGGGCATACGGATATCGGTAAGAACGGCATCGACATTATTTTTCAGGATAAAATCGAGGCCCTCCTGTCCGTTATTCACTTGTCCGACGATCTCGAAGCCGAGGCTGTTCCAGTCGATGCTGTTGGCAATCCCTTTACGGATCAGGATCTCGTCTTCAACAATAAGAAGCTTATACATTTTGCACCTCATTTTTATTATTCAGAATCGGAATGTGGATCTTTACCGTTGTCCCGGTTGTTTCGCTGCTTTCAAATTTCAGACCGTATTCATCCCCATAATAGAGCTTGATACGCTGATGAACATTCTTTACACCGATGCTGTGGAAATGCTCGTCCTGAACACCATTAATATATGCTTCCAGCCGCTTTAGCCTGTCGGCAGGAATTCCGCAGCCGTTGTCTGAAATGATAAAGTCGATAAAGTTGTTGTCGCAGCTGCCCTTGATGATGATCTTTCCGTCTTTTTCGAGGTTTTCCATGCCATGGATAATGGCATTTTCCACGATCGGCTGGAGGACCAGCTTGATGATCATATGCGGATAGAGAGAAGGGTCGATCTGCCATTCGACATCAAATCGGTCGCCGAAGCGGATCTTCTGCAGATATACGTAATTGCGGACGTTGGAGATCTCGTCCTCGACGCTGATATATTCCTTGCCGCGGCTGATGCTCTTTCGGAAAAAACTGCCGAGAGCAGTAGCCATATTTGCGATATCGCTTTCGCCGTTTGCTTCCGCCATCCAGTTAATGGTTTCCAGAGTGTTATAAAGGAAGTGCGGATTGATCTGCTGCTGCAGCGCGTTGAGTTCGGCTTCGTTCTTGAGAGATTCCAGAGATTTTCTCTGGATCTCAGCCTTGTAGTTTTCCTCGATCAGATATTCCAGACGGGAGGTCATGTTATTGAAACCGCGTGTGAGCTTGCCGAGTTCATCACGGGAAGAAGCCCATTTGTCATCGATGCGCTCGGAGAAGTCCATTTCTGTGGTGTGCGCCATTGCGTCGGAGAGGACTTTGACGGGCTGTGCGATACTTCTTGTAATAACGGTCGTTACGATGACGCACAGTGCGGCAAGCAGGATCATTACAGAGAAGGAGAAGAGGAGGTTTCTGTAGGTGCTTCGCATCAGTGCGGAATAAGATGTAAGGCTGATTACATACCAGTTTGTATTTGAGATCGTAGAAGAGGAGATCAGATATTCTGTTCCTTCATAATTATAACGGAAGGATGTTCCTGACAGATGCTCTGCGGAGAGCAGCGCCAGAAGATCGCTGTCGATCTTGCTGAACTGGTTATTGTGGGTCTGGGAGATGACCGCGCCATCCTGATCGCAGATCACGAGCTGCATATCATCGTAATTGATGATCTGGGAGCAGATTTCATGAATATAGGAAAGATCTACCGCCATGACTGCACAGCCGGTTACATTGGGGTAGGATTGTACAAAAAGACTCTTGGATAAGATGATATAATCCTTGGCATCGTGAGAGCCTTCTTTTTTCTGTACGCTCCAGGTTAACAGAGGCTGTTCTTTTGCGGCGGCGACGATCGTGCTGCTGAAAACATCGTCTGATGTGATGGGTGTGCCGCAGTAGAAGCGTTCACCGTATTTGTCGCGCACTTCAAAAGAATCAATACCTTTTATATTACATACATAGGAAGCAAGCTTGTTACGCATCTGGATCCAGAAATCCGTCTGTTCATAGCTTTTCAGGTCATGATAGGTATAGATGCTGGCAACCGTTGTGTTGTCCATGGCAACTTCTTCGAAAACGCGCTCATAGTTATCGAAGGTATTGCTGATGTTCAGCATGACCTGCGTCGCGATCTTGCTGTTGCTTGCGATTGCACGTTGTTCACTGTCATGATAAGACGTCAGACTGAAAACAATAGTAATAATAATCAACGGAAGAATAGCAAGAAGAATAAAAGCAGCGGATAAACGCGTGCGAATATTAATATTTCGCAGGGTGAATTGGATGCGTTCGTCGAGTTTCTTGCGAAGTATTCTGCATTTATTTAACATGAAAATTTGCCTTTCAGAGACGTATACACATTAATTTTATCATAAAAAATATGCCGAACAATCATAAATTTTTCTTTTGAATATCCTATGTATTTTTGCTTTTGGGCATTCACATACGATCGGCGAGCAAGGGAAGCATCCGGAAAGCATTTTATAGAGTGCATTGGGTGCCTTTTTTGTATAAAAACTGCATTTTTAAAGGAATTAACGGGATAGAAGGCTTGTAAAAAACGATATATTGAAAAAAACTGAGTCGGATATACAGAAATAGCAAAAAAAAATAGAATTGAAACACAGGCGATCCATTTGCCACAACAAAATATCTAGGAGGAAAAAAGATGAAAAAGATTTTATGTCTCGTCCTTGCTCTTGTAATGATTCTTGCATTCACAGCTTGCGGCGCGAAAGAAGAAGCTGCTGCTCCTGCTGAAAAGGCTGAAGAAGCTGCTCCCGCTGAAAAGGCTGAAGAAGCTAAGGAAGAAGCTCCCGCTGAAGCTGAACCCTATGTAATCGGCGTATCTCCCCTTACAACACAGCACGAATACTACATCACATACCTTGAAGGTATCAAGGCTGCTGCTGAAAAGAGAGGCGTTAAGGTAGTAATCGTTGACCCCAGCTGGGACGTTGCTAAGCAGGTTTCCGACATCGAAGACTTCGTTGCTCAGAAGGTCGATGCTATCATCTGCTCTCCCACAAACCCCGAAGGCGTTAAGGCTGCTCTCGTA
>JAZRGP010000205.1:0-2231 GCA_045644225.1 Christensenellaceae bacterium
CATTTCGCTCTGCGAAATTGCGACCGTAAAGCTTGCTTCGACGCAGGGCGGTGCTTATGGCAGCTCGCCACAATTACCCAAGAGCTGTCAGAAGTGCCGATTTTTCGTCATCGCACAAGCGAGGGAAAGGAGGCGTACTAAGCGTACGTCGACTGCCCCGAGTCGAAGTGCGAGGGCGGAAAGGTGGTACTTATGGCAGCTCGCCTTATTCTTCGATCGTCTCCACCGTAATGTCAAAAACCTCTCCATCAATGTGTACCCTGATCTTGGATACCTTGTTTGCCGCCTCGCTGTTGAGGTTCACTTCCATCTGATGGAGCTCCTCGCGCCTGCCAAGCATGAGGTCATGCGCTGTGTCGATATCGACCGCCGTAAACTTCACCTTATCTCCCGCGCGCATCTGTGCCGCGATCGCAAGGTCAGCATTGATGATGCTGGCGATCTTCGCATAGCCGCCTGTTGTCTGGCGGTCTGCCATCATGATGATCGGCTTGCCGCTCGGGATCTGGATCGCACCCTTGGGGATGCCGTCGGATACGATGTTGCCGTCGTAACCTTCCGCATATTCTACATCGGGACCGTCCATACGGTAGCCCATGCGGTCGTTTTCGGGAGTGAGTGTATATTCCGAGGTAAGGAACGTCTCCTTGCCTTTTTCGCTGAAATAGTCGTCCTGCGGGCCCATCAGCACGCGGATGCTGCGAACTTCACCGAACTGATAGAAGTTGCCGAGGTCGATCTTTCTCTGTTCCATCTTCGGGAGCCAGCTTGCGGGAGCCTTGAGCTTGAGTGTATCGCCCGTTTTCAGCGCTCTGCCGTCCAGACCGCCGATGCCGCCGCGCATGAATGTCGCGCTGCTGCCGTGAATGGTCGTCGTCTCAAAACCGCCTGCGAAGGAAAGGTACGCTCTGACGCCCTTCTCCGCATAGCCCATCTTCAGGACATCGCCTGCTTTCGCAAGATATGCCCTGCCGCACTCGATCTTTTCGCCGCTGAGCTGCATATTGTTGAACTGCGCTCCGCATACCGCGAAAATAACGGGTGTATTGAACTTTACGTCAGGACCCAGCATCGTAACTTCCAGAGAAGCCTCTTTTCTGCTGTTGCCGACGAGGATATTTGCAAGAGAATGTGCATAGTGGTCCATCGCGCCCGATACCGCAACGCCATAGCGCTGCATGCCGAAGCGTCCTTTATCCTGAATGGTCGTGAGCAGACCGCCTGTTAAGATCTCGATCATGCCTGTTCCGCCTCCATTCTCTTGAATTCTTCTTCCGTGATCGCATAGAACTGCACGCGCTGACCTGCTTCAAAGAGAACTGCGGGTTCTCTGTGCGGATCATAGAGCTTCCAGGGAGTTCTGCCGATCAGCTGCCATCCGCCGGGAGAGTCGATGGGATAGATGCCCGTCTGTCCTGCCGCAATACCGACAGAGCCTGCAGGGATCTTCACGCGGGGCGTCTTCAGACGAGGAGTCGCGATGCGCGGATCCATACCGCCCATGTAGGAGAAACCGGGCGTAAAGCCAAGCATATAGATCAGGCATTCCGCACCCGTATGGATGCTGATGACCTCTTCCGCTGTCATGTTGTGGTATTCCGCAACATATTCGAGGTCGGGACCGTATTCTCCGCCGTAGCATACCGGTACACGCACGAGTTCGCCTTCGCTTGCTTCCACGTTGCCGCTCTTCTCGATGATCTCGGAGAGCTTCTCCGCAAGTTCCGCAAACGTAACGATCCCGGGATTATAATGCACCAGAACAGAGCGGTATGTCGGAACGGTCTCTTCGATACCCTCGATCGGGTGATCCTTCAGCGTATCTTCAAATGCGCGGATCTTTGCGTTTATTTCTTTGCTGATCTCATTGCCGAACTCCACGCAGATGGATGTATCGGATGCAATGAGGAATTTTACCTTATCGTACAAATTGTTACCTCTGTTTCTTATTTTACGAAGCTGCCGATGTTTGTGATCTCGATGCCCTCAGCAGTGAGCTTTTCACGGATCTTCTGTACAAAGAGCAGCGCCTTGGGGCTGTCGCCGTGAAGTCGGATCGTAGCCATGTCGTTCTGTGAGCCAAGGAGTTGGATTGACCTTCTTCCTAAGACCGCTTGGCCTCCGACTTCTTATTTTACGAAGCTGCCGATGTTTGTGATCTCGATGCCCTCAGCAGTGAGCTTTTCACGGATCTTCTGTACAAAGAGCAGCGCCTTGGGGCTGTCGCCGTG
>JAZRGP010000206.1:0-4135 GCA_045644225.1 Christensenellaceae bacterium
GAAGTTCTCTATTCTGCAGATGCGCTGAAGGCAGGCGAGAGCGCGCCTACACCTTCGCCGAGTCCCGAAAAGACCGAGAAACCCAAGAAGACAGAACCGCCCAAGAAGTCTGAGGCTCCCAAAAAGTCCGAGGACCCCAAGAAGACGAAAGAACCTGAAAAGACAAAAGAACCCGAAAAAACCAAGCAGCCCGAGAAGACAGAGGCACCCAAGGAAGAATCCTCTGCGAACCTTCCGTCTCCCGACAGCGGCAGAGTGGAAGATTTTATCGACTATGCACAGGGTCTGCTCGGAAAGAAATATGTCCTCGGCGGCAAGGGCCCCGATGTATTCGATTGCTCGGGATTTATCTACTATGCACTCAATCATTCGGGTGCGCTGGATATCGGCTATATGACGTCAAGAGGCTGGGCGAGATCCTCCTTCCCGACGGTCAGCAAGGCCGATCTGAAGCGCGGCGATATCCTTTGCTTTGAGGGTCACGTCGGCATCTACTTAGGAAACGATTCCATGCTCGATGCATCCTCTGATGAAGGAAAGATCCGTATCACCAAGAATATCTGGTCCAAGAAATACTGGGTAACAAACTGGAAATACGGAAAACGCGCACTTTACTGAGATAATAAAAAATACCGCAGATGCGGTATTTTTTTATGCCATGAATTCCTTGAGGAATTTATCGATATATTCGAGGTAAGCGGCTTCAAAGCGCTTCGGATCGGGCAGAGTCATATACTCGAGGAAGAGGGATACGAGCGGATAATAAAAGGATTCTGCGAGGAAGCTCACGCTGATGCGGCGGATAAAGCCCATTTCGATGAGCGTGATGAACATTTCCTTCAAGAGCTCGATCGGCTCGTCATAGACCCACTTGCGGAAGACCTTGCGCAGCGGCTCGTTCTGTCCCTGCTCGTGGATCAGGATGCAGAGATATCGGTTGAGCGACTCTTCCATGTAGCAGGCGTTTATAAAGCGTCTGATGATGCCACGGAAGAGATCGGGAGTAAGATACCCCATGCGGCGGAACGTCCCTGCAAAGTCCTCCAGCGCCGCAGAATAGCCACGTGTAAAATCCTCAGTGAGTTCATCGAGGATGGCCTGTTTATTTTTAAAGTGGAAATACAGAGAGCTTTCCTTGATGCCGACCAGCTTGCAGATATCGCGGATCGAGGCATCGGCATAGCCTTTCTGAGAGAAGAGCGCAAGCGCTGTGGAACTGATGGTTTCGCGTGTACCCATATCATCACCGCCTAACATATGTTAGTTCTATTTTAAGGCATGCAATTACGGATTGTCAATAAAAAAAGCACTGCAGAACAGTGCTTTTCCGTTATTCTCAGAATGTTATGCCGAAGAGGTCGAGGATGATCTTGATAAAGAGCAATCCCAGCACGACGAACATTACCTTGCGGACATTTTTGCTGCCGCCTTTGATGGCATAGCGCGAGCCGAACCAGCTGCCTGCCATGCAGAAAACGACCGTCGGCAGTGCGACGAGCCATTCTACTTTTCCGTTGATGATATAGAGGATCGCGGAAGAGATGCCCGAGGCGAGGTTGGATACCTTTGCGCAGCCCGATGCAGTGAGCAGGTCAATGCGCAGGATCGCGGAAAAGGCGATGATGAGGAAAGTACCCGTGCCGGGTCCGATCAGCCCGTCGTATCCGCCGATCACAAGACCGATCGCGAAGGAGAGCAGGCATGTCATGAATCTGGAGAGATCTCTGGGGCTCGAGGCATCGCTGCCGAAGTTCTTTTTGACGGAAAGGAAGATCGCAATCGGCGGAAGCACAGCGAGCAGGATGATCTTAAGGACCTTTTCCGAGATCAAAAGAGCAAGGCTCGTGCCGATGGATGCGCCGATGAGCGCACCGATCGCGCTGAATATCGCAACACTCAGCAGTACATTGCCGGATCGGATGAATTTATAGGATGCGAGACCCGTTCCGAAGGACATCGTGACCTTGTTGGTCGCAACGGCATTGTGCGGAGGAAGCCCTGCGGCCATGTAAGCCGTGATGGAGATCAGCCCGCCGCCGCCTGCTGCGGAATCGATGAAACCCGCGAGAAAGAGCAGCGGACAGGAGATAATTAAAGTCGTAAAAAGATTATAGGTCATGGTTCGAGATACAGCTTTCTGAATTGATCGCGGATATCGGGCGTGATGCCCAGAACTTCAAGGAGATATGCTTCCACGCTTCCCGAGAGCTTTCTCATGGTGTCGAATACAGAGCAGAGATGGCTTTGCTGAACGGTAAAGAGCGTCGTTACCATATCGGTGATCGCATCAAGCGTGAATTTCCCGCCGAGTCGCTCGGTAACCGCCTGCGCAGCGCCGGAAACTTCTGACGAAACATAATCATTCGTGCGCAGATAGTCTGCGAAGATATCATCTTCCTTTACACCGAGGATGGTAAGCAGGAGCGCAGTCGCGACACCGACGCGGTCCTTGCCTGCAGTGCAGTGCCAAAGTGTGGCTCCGTCGCATTCATCGAGCAGCATAGCAAAGAACTTTCGCAGCTGCACTGAGGAAAATTCACTGCGTACGAAATCCGAATAAATGCTCTGCATGTGCTTTTCTGCGCAGAAATCGGGGATAGATGCCATGCGTACCATCTGTTCGACAACGTTCTTCTCACGCGTTACGCCCATGATCTGCTCGGAGACCAGCGCGAGAGAGATGTATTCCACTCCCTCGATGCGGACATCGGGGCGCTGACGAAGCTCGGCAGATACGCGGAAGTCGATCACACGCTTGAGTTCGCATTGCTGAAGCAAAAGTACATCCTCAGGCGTGATATGCGAAAGCACACCGCTGCGGACCAGACGATGCTTTTTGATCAGCCGTCCGTCAGCCGCGGGGATACCGCCGAGGTCGCGCGTGTTATTCGCTCCGATAAGCTCAATGTGCATGGAAAAACTCCTTTGTTATAAGAATATCCGTTTGCGGATCCGATCGCTGAGGTGATACATCCGTTCGATCACGAGAATAATGATACTCATGACGCCGCATCCGACAGCGATATAGATCGACCAGGATAATTTTATCACAGAGTGAATATATAAGTCTATCACCATCTGCGCGCATACCGAGAAAACCATAACCGAAAGCAGCAGAACGATGCATTTTAAGCTGAAAGACGGCTTTTTTGCGGAGAACATGAGGTAAACTCCGATCACAAGACCGCCCGAAAGCAGAGTAAGCGGCAAACCGGGCATCAGCCACCAGTCGGAATGTGTAACGGCGCAGATTGCAAACTGATAAAGCACTGCGGCGACGGTATCGAAGATCATGAACATCCAGAGCAGCGGCTTTGCAAAGAGATTCGGAAAGAGAAAGAGCATGAAGAACAGCAGGATGCCGCCTGCTGCGATGAGTGACCATGAGAAGCTGCCGCTGATCGAGAGATCTGCGATGAGGATGCTCAGGAGCGGGATCAGCAGAAAGAGCGAGAAGAAGGTCGCGGTGATGCGGCGCACCGAAACACGGGGACCCTCGATCTCAGCGGGATAGGGATATCGGATCGGCTCATTGCTTTCAGCAGCGGAAGGGTCGATCACGACGGTATTGCAGAGCGGGCATTTGTCAAGCTCTCGCGAGAGCTCAACGCCGCAGTGTACACAATATGACATAGTTAGTACCTCTGATTGGTTTCTATTTTAACGGGGATGCTCAGCCTAACGAGTGTTCGGAAGAAATTCTGCTCGATCTCGCTCTCTTCGATCCTGCGGGAAAACGTAACGTTGACCGTATCGCGATATGCCGAAGCAGCGCAGGCGATGGGGTTTTCCAGCAGAGAACCGAGCATAAAGTCGCATCGAGAGACATATTGCTGCATTTCCGCAGGAAGATCGATCTTGCCGAGGTTGGAAAAGCAGATGGAGAACTTTCTGTCTCCCTCGCGGCGATACGCAAGGCTCATGATGGGCTTTTTCAGGAAAAGAGGCGCCGCACGCAGGAAAGGGATCTTCTCGATGTTGACGTTATCCGAGAATTTAGCGCACAGGCGCTTTTTGTTGGCTTCCAGCCCCATCTGATGGCGCACAAGTGTTATGACCTCCTCGAGGGCATATTCCCCGAGTCGGGTATCGAGGGAAATATTCACATAACTTGCGAAATTCCGCATAGTCTGTG
>JAZRGP010000207.1:0-2111 GCA_045644225.1 Christensenellaceae bacterium
GGGTGCTCTTTCTGTGGAAACACATAATTTCCGTGAATACACACTTGATAAACACCGCCGCGTGGACGACTATCCCTTCGGCGGCGGCGCAGGAATGCTGATCGCTCCGCAGAGTGTCTTTGACTGTTTCGCAGCCGTGCACGAAAAGCAGCAGAACAAGCGGAAGATCAACATCTATATGTCACCCGCAGGCAAGCTCCTCACGCCTCAGATCGCAACGGAACTCGCATCCTATGACTGCGTAAACATCCTCTGCGGTCATTACGAAGGTGTCGACCAGCGCATCATCGATAATCTCATCGACGAAGAGATCTCCATCGGTGATTATGTCCTTACGGGCGGCGAACTCCCCGCGATGGTGCTGATGGACTGCGTCATGCGCATGATCCCCGGTGTTCTCGGCAACGACCACAGCGCCGAGGACGAATCCTTCGGCACAGACGGCATCCTCGAATATCCGCAGTATACCCGTCCCGCTAATTTCCGCGGCATGGAGGTCCCTGAGGTGCTTCTCTCGGGTCACCACGCGAATATCAAAAAGTGGCAGCATGAGCAGGCTGTCGCAAAGACGCTCCGCGTCCGTCCCGAATTGCTCAAAAAAGATTGATTTTTTCTGAAAAAGTCAGCTTTTTTCTCAAAATTGCCTATTGCATTCTGCTTTTGCATTATGCTATAATAATTAAGCTTGTGATTACGGAGATGGTCCTCTGTCCGCAGAATGCGGAGAATGAACGCTCCCGAATCAGTCGGTCCGCTGCACTCGATGCATGAACGATGTAATTAATGTAAGGAGGAAGTATCACAATGCAGGAAATCATCAAATATGTTGAACAGTCTCAGCTGAGAACAGACCTTCCCGAACTTCGCATCGGTGACCTCATCAAGGTTTACCTGAAGATCGTTGAAGGCACAAGAGAAAGACTTCAGGTCTTCGAAGGCTACCTCATCGCTAGAAAGGGCGGCGGTCTTAAGGAAACTATCACCGTTCGTCGTATTTCTTATGGTGTCGGCGTAGAAAGAACTCTCCCGATCCATTCTCCCAAGATCGACCACATCGAAAAGATCAGAAGCGGTAAGGTTCGTCGCGCTAAGCCCTTCTATCTCCGCGATAGAGTTGGTAAGGCAGCGAAAATTAAAGAAAGATAAGAAAAAACACGGCTGCACTTGTATAAGTGCGGCCTGTTTTTTTACGATAAGGATAAAATATGAACTTCGTGAACACAAAAATCAATATTCAGTGGTATCCCGGCCACATGACAAAGTCCCGCAGAGAGATGGAAAGCAAGATGGGTCTCATCGACCTCGTCATCGAAGTCTGCGATGCACGCGCTCCCCTCGCTACTCTGAATCCCGACTTCAGTTCCCTCTTCGGTCAGAAGAAGAGAATGTACATCCTCAATAAATCCGATATGGCTGACCCCAAGGCAACTGAAGCATGGCTGCAGTATTTCAAAAGTCAGGGTATCTTTGCCGTTTCTTATTCTGCGCTTACGGGCAACCCCAAAGAGCTGCAGAAGGCTATCCGTGCGTGCGCTCAGGAGATCTACGATAAGTATGCCAAGAAAGGCATGAAGAAGACCGTCCGCGCGATCGTCTGCGGTATCCCGAACGTCGGCAAATCCGCGATCCTCAACCGTCTCGCAGGTCAGAAGAAACTGAAGGAAGGCAATATGCCCGGTGTTACACGCGGTCTGCAGTGGGTCAAGCTGGATGCTTACCTTGAACTCATGGACTCTCCCGGTATGCTCCCGCCAAAGATCGTTGACATGCGCTCCGGCGTTATCATCGCCTCCATCGGCAGCATCCGCCGCGATATCCTCGATGAAGAAAAGCTCATTCAGCTCCTCATCGAAATGCTCCGCGAGATCGATCCTCAGGCGCTTATGAACCGCTATAAACTCAAAGAACTCGATGAAAACCCCATCGTCATCCTCGAGGAGATCTGCAAGCAGCGCGGCTTCTATATCATGAAGGGCGAAGTCGACTATGACCGCGGCATCACGACCCTCTTTGAAGAATTCAAGAACGCAAAGCTCGGCAGGATCACGCTGGAATTCCCGCCTGCACCCGTGGAGGAACCTGCAGATGAATGATGCTTTCTACGCATATGA
>JAZRGP010000208.1:0-1474 GCA_045644225.1 Christensenellaceae bacterium
ATTGATCGCTCGCTCGGGGATCGCGAAGGAGTTCCCATAGCGCAGGTAACTGTCTTCATATTCCTTCGGATCGGGTTCTGCATCGCAGTCCAGGATCTGATGGTCGCGGGGAATAACAGCACCGTATTTCAGCGAGAGATATTCCGCGACGAGCGTCTTCAAAAAACACATCCCGCCTGTGCCGTCTGTCAGCACGTGAAAGATCTCCACGGAGATGCGGCAGTCATAGTACCGTACACGGAAAGCAAAGCCGTTCGTCTTTTTGAAATCCATGCGCATGCAGGGATTGTTGACTTCGGGATCGATGGGCGGAGCGCCATCCAGATGATCGAGATAATACCAGAAGAGCCCCTGCTTCAGCTTCATGGACATAGATGGAAAGCGGCGGAGCGTGCGCAGCTGCGCCTCTTCAAGGATCGCAGGATCGATCGGTTCCGTTAAAGTTGCGGAAACGCGGAAGAGTGCAGTCCACTTTTTCGTCATAGAAGGCGGATAGATTTTTGCTGCGTTATCGAGCGGCAGCCAGCTCGGATTCTTGTTCATGGATCGATTGTAACACGAGACATAGTATAAAGCAAGGATTATTTAGTATTAAAAACGAGATAAAAAGATAAAAGAAAACTCTATATTACAAAAACAAGTGTTATAATAAAGGAACACTACGAAAAAATGCGATAGGTATGGGATTTCTCGAAAACAAAAAGAGCACCCTGAAAAAGAGCGCTCTCAGTTTTTTCTCAAAATTCGATCGTCAGACCGACGGGACAATGGTCGCTGCCGAGGATATCGGAGTGGATATCGGCGGCTTTGATGTTGTTTTTCAGCCTCTCGGAAACGACGAAATAGTCGATGCGCCAGCCTGCGTTATTGGCGCGTGCGTTGAAGCGATAGGACCACCAGGAGTAAGCTCCCGTCTTATCGGGGTAGAGGAATCGGAAGGAATCCGTAAAACCCGCTGCGAGCAGTTCGCGGAATTTCCCGCGCTCCTGATCCGAGAAGCCTGCCTTGCCGACGTTGGGCTTCGGGTTCTTTAAGTCGATCTCCTCTTTCGCTACGTTCAGGTCTCCGCAAAGGATGACGGGCTTTTTGGCATCGAGCTCGAGCATATATCCGCGCAGTGCATCTTCGGACTCCATGCGGTAGTCGATGCGCGCAAGTCCTTCCTTCGCATTCGGAGAATAGCAGGTGATGAGATAGAAGTTCTCATACTCAGCCGTGATGACTCTGCCTTCATCGGTATGCTCGCCGTTGATGCCGAAGGTCATGGAGAGCGGAGCGTTTTTGCAGAAGACTGCCGTGCCGGAGTAGCCTTTCTTTTCTGCGCTGTGATAATAATGATAGTATCCTTCGGGATCGAAGTCAGCCTCATTCGGCTGCATTTTGGTTTCCTGCAGACAGAAGATATCTGCATCGATGTTATTGAAAAAATCCGCAAAGCCTTTTTCCAGACAGGCGCGGAATCCGTTTACATTCC
>JAZRGP010000209.1:0-2475 GCA_045644225.1 Christensenellaceae bacterium
TATTCCCCGGTTTTGTCGATGTTCATGTGCATCTGCGAGAGCCGGGATTTTTTTATAAGGAAACGATAAAGAGCGGCACACTTGCCTCCGCACGCGGCGGCTATACCGAAGTCTTCTCCATGCCGAACCTCGATCCCGTTCCCGACAGCCCCGAGCACCTCAAGGTACAGACGGATATCATCGAAAAAGACGCAGTCATCGGCGTGCATCCCTACTGCTCCATCACCATCGGCGAAAAGGGCGAGACCCTCGTCGATATGGAAGCACTCGCTCCGCTCTGCGCGGGCTTCTCGGATGACGGCAGAGGCATCCAGTCCGAAGAAATGATGCGCGAGGCGATGATGCGGGCAAAGGCACTCGGTCAGATCATCGTCGCTCACTGCGAGGATAACAGCCTGCTCCGCGGCGGCTATATCCACGACGGCGAATACGCGAAGGCTCACGGACACAGAGGCATCTGCAGCGAGAGCGAATGGGGACAGATCGCAAGAGACCTGCGCCTCGCAAAAGAGATCGGCTGCAAATACCACGTCTGCCACGTCTCCGCAAAAGAGAGCGTGGAGGTCATCCGCAAGGCAAAGGCAGAAGGCGTCGACGTTACCTGCGAGACCGCTCCGCACTATCTGCTCATGAATGACTCCCAGCTGCAGGAAGAAGGCAGATTCAAGATGAACCCGCCCATCCGCGGCAAAGAGGATCAGCAGGCACTCATCGAGGGCATCCTCGACGGCACGGTCGACATGATCGCGACAGACCATGCACCGCACAGTGCCGAAGAAAAATCCAAGGGCCTCGAAAAGAGCCTCATGGGCATCACGGGTATCGAGCTCGCGTTCCCGCTGCTCTATACGGGTCTCGTCAAGAAAGGCATCCTCAGCCTCGAAAAACTCATCGAGCTGATGGTAATAAATCCCTCGAAACGCTTCGGTCTGGAGCTTTCCGAGGATAACTACACAGTATGGGATCTCGACGCGGAATACACCGTCGACCCCGAAAACTTCCTCTCTATGGGCAAGGCAACTCCCTTTGCAGGCGAAACAGTCTGCGGCGAATGCCTGCTGACAGTCTACCGCGGCAAGGCGGCTTGGCAGAAAGGAGAATAATGGTACAGGCTATTTACCGCATCGCAGATAACAGACTGCTTGCGAAAAACACATATGAAATGACGCTCCTCGGGGATACCTCCGCGCTCAGCGCACCCGGGCAGTTTATCAACATCAAGCTCACGGGGAAATTCCTCCGCAGACCCATCTCCGTCTGCAGCTATGACGACAAGAGCATCCGCATCATCTACAAGGTCGTCGGCGCAGGCACAGAGCAGCTCTCCGAGATGAAGGCAGGCGAAGAGCTGGACATCCTCGTCGGTCTCGGCAACGGCTATGACGTTTCTCTCTCCGGCGATGCACCCCTGCTGATCGGCGGCGGCGCAGGCATCCCGCCGATGTACGGTCTTGCGCAGGAGCTGCTGAAGAAGGGCGTCAAGCCCACAGTCATCCTCGGCTTCAACACCGCGGAAGAAGTTTTCTACGAAAAGGAATTCACGGAACTCGGCGCAAACGTCGTCATCGCGACGGCAGACGGCAGTGTCGGCACGAAGGGCTTCGTCACGGACGTCATGAAGGATATGGATTACTCCTACTTCTTCACGTGCGGTCCTATGCCCATGTTCCTCGCGATCGAAAAGGTCGCAAAGACGAGCGGTCAGTACAGCTTCGAAGAACGCATGGGCTGCGGCTTCGGCGCGTGCATGGGCTGCTCCTGCAAGACGAAATACGGCAATAAGCGCATCTGCAAGGACGGTCCCGTCATGCAGAGAGAGGAGATCATATGGTAAACACAAAAGTCGATCTCTTGGGCATCACACTGGATAACCCCATCATCCCCGCAAGCGGTACCTTCGGCTACGGCTATGAATTTGCGGAACTCTACGATATCAACTGCTTAGGTACGTTCTCCTTCAAGGGCACGACCGCGGAAGCGCGCTTCGGCAACCCCACTCCCCGTATCGCAGAATGCGAACGCGGCATGATCAATGCAGTCGGCTTGCAGAATCCCGGCGTGGAAAAGGTCATCGCAGAGGAACTCCCGAAGTTAAAGAAATGCTTCCACAAGCCCGTTATGGCGAATGTCAGCGGCTTCTCTCTCGAGGAATATGCATCCACCTGCGAAAAGCTCGATAAAGAAGAGCAGGTCGGCTGGCTGGAAGTCAACGTCAGCTGCCCCAACGTCCACGGCGGCGGCACCGCCTTCGGCACAAGGCCCGAGGCTGCGGCTGCAGTCACCAAGGCAGTCAAGGCGGTCACGACAAAGCCCGTCTTCATCAAACTCTCGCCCAACGTTACGGACATCGTTTCCATCGCGAAGGCTTGCGAAGAAGCAGGCGCAGACGGCATCAGTATGATCAACACCATGCTCGGCATGCGCATCGACCTCAAGAAAAAGAAACCCGTCATCGCGAACAAGATGGGCGGCTTC
>JAZRGP010000210.1:0-11910 GCA_045644225.1 Christensenellaceae bacterium
ATATGGCCGTTTTCCATCAGCCAGCAAACGACTTCGTCGAGGCTTCTCTGGTCGGATACATCAAACTGTTCGGTATCGTGCGGGCGCTCTTCGGGAGTATAGCCTGCATAACCGCCTACGGACGTTCTGGAGCCGCCCGAAACCTGACTTACGCCAAGGCGGAGGAGCTTGGTGCGGACCTGCTCTGTCTCTCTCGTGGAGGTGATGATGCCTGTATAAGGAACTGCAAGACGGATGCATGCAGTGATCTTTGCGAAAGTTTCGTCGTCGATGCCGTTATCAAACTGATCGGGATCGATGTCATCAGCACGCTTCAGACGAGGTACGGAGATCGTATGCGGACCGACGCCGTGAACAGCTTCGAGATGTTCCGCATGCATCAGCAGACCAGCAAATTCGTATTTATAGAGCTCCAGACCAAAGAGCACGCCAAGACCGACGTCGTCGATGCCGCCTTCCATCGCACGGTCCATCGCTTCGGTATGATAGCAGTAGTCATGCTTGGGACCTGTGGGATGCAGCTGTTCGTAGCTTTCCTTATGATAGGTCTCCTGGAAGAGGATATATGTGCCGATCCCCGCATCTTTCAGCTTGCGGTAGTTCTCCACAGTTGTTGCTGCGATATTAACATTAACTCTGCGGATATCCCCGTTCTTGTGGTGAACGGAATAGATTGTCTCGATGCATTCGAGGATGTATTCGATGGGATTGTTCTTGGGATCTTCGCCCGCTTCGATTGCAAGGCGCTTATGCCCGAGGTCCTGCAGCGCGATGACCTCCGCGCGGACTTCCTCCTGCGTGAGCTTCTTTCTCGGGATCGTCTTATTCTGTCTGTGATAAGGACAGTATACACAGCCGTTGATGCAGTAGTTGCTGAGATAGAGCGGTGCAAAAATAACGATGCGGTTGCCGTAGAACGCAAGCTTGATCTCCTCCGCGATCTCATAGATGCGCTTTAATACATCGGGATCATCGCATGCGAGCAGAACGGATGCTTCTCTGTGAGTGAGACCTGCGCAGGTATGCCCTGCAGCGGTTTTCTGCGGACGAGCTTTTTCCAGAATAGCGTTGATCAGCTCCATGTTATTCTTGTTTGCTTCGGCATAAGCGAGTGTTTCGCGGATCTCGCCGTCGTGGATAAATTCCTGTGCCTTTAAAGATTTCGGATCGTATGTAAACATATTGGTTTCCTTTCTATTTTCAAATATGCGTTTTTGCGTCGCCGCGGTCGGTTACGATCTCATATCCGATCGAAGCGATCAGCCGCTTCAGAGAAGCGATGCTTTCGGCAGCTTCGTCACCGTCGCATATTTTATTGTCATATAACTTGTATTTTTTGCGGACACTGCTCGGGGAAAGATTCGGCATAACGACATTTGCCCCTGCGAGGATCCCCATCTCTCTGCCCTGCGGATGAATGGTTCCCAGAGCCGTTGTTGACGGCAGGAGTACAGTCGGGTGGATGATTCGTATAATCGAGAGCAAATATGTCGTCAGCTCCAATGTACCTGCGGGAAATTTACCGAAAGGAGTTTCCTTTTGCGGAATGAACGGTCCGATCCCGCACATATCCGGTTTGAATTCCTCGATAAATTTCAGGTCCTTTGCGATCTCCGCTTCGGTCTGATACGGAGACCCTACCATAAATCCGCAGCCCGCCTGATATCCGATCTCCTTAAGGTCGCTAAGGCAGCGCATTCGGTTTTGAAAGGACATCGGATCGGGATGCAGCCTTTGATAATGATCTGGGTCTGCGGTTTCATGCCGCAGCAGATAGCGGTCTGCTCCCGCGTCAAAGAGCCTCTGATAGCTTTCTCTGCTGCGTTCGCCCAGGGATAAGGTTATGGCGCAGTCAGGATAGCAAAGCTTTATATCTTTCAGCAGATGGCACAAAAGTTCATCGGTATAATATGGGTCTTCACCGCCCTGCAGCACGAACGTACGGAATCCGAGGCGATATCCTTCTATGCAGCATGACATGATCTCATCGGGAGTCAGCCGATAACGGTGGCAATGACGGTTGCTTTTGCGGATGCCGCAGTAGAAGCAGTCGTTTTTGCAGATATTGCTGATCTCGATGAGCCCGCGGATATAGACGGTATTCCCATATACTTCTTTTCGGAGCTTTACAGCGTGTTCTGCGAGCTTCGCCGCGATTTCGGGCGTGCGGTCGCGCAGCAGTGCTTCGTATTCCTCAAGGGTAAGCGACCGCTCCGAAGTGAGCTTTTTCAGCAGTTCATTCATTGCTGATCACGTTGGAATAGGCAGCTTTGGTGCTGACTCCGGGCAGCGAGCCTATTTTTCCTGCGAGCGCCGCGATAACATCCTGCGGAGCATCGAGCGCGATGGAGATGATGTTGATATTGCGCTTGCGGTAAGGGATGCCCATACGTCCGATAATATACTCGCTGCCTTCATGCAGAAGCGCGTTGATCTTTTCGATCATCTCACCGTTTTCTACGATAATGCTTAATACAGCAACTCTTGTTTCCATGAATGATTCTCCTTTATAGAAAATGCCGCACCCGGAGGGTACGGCATAGACAGAAACCTCTATGGATTCTAAAAAAGAGGCTAAAAACTATTTCGTACCTTTCACGCAGCATGATTACTTAATGTCAGGTTTGTTATCGTCCTTTATCCCGAGGACAAAGCCTCGGGACATGGGAAGTGAGGTAACTCTGCCCCCATGACAGGGGGTGCATGGGAGTCAGAGCATTTGGGGAAAAATTTTAGTCGTTGAAACCGACTCGTGCAGCATAATGAGTGTGCAGGAGTTCGTGTGCCTTATGGGAATTGGGCTTGCCGAGGAATTCATCATAAAGCTGCTGAACCTGCGGGTTCTTATGAGACTGACGGAGCGTCTGTCTTTCGTCTTCGCTGTAAAGAGCGTTTGCTCTCTTTTCCTTATAGGTATCGAGAATGTTGTCGTCCTCTTCGGGGAGGAAGCAGGAGCGTACGATCGGCTGACCGCCGCCTGCGATACAACCGCCGGGGCAGCCCATGATCTCGATGAAGTGATACTTGGACTTACCTTCGCGGATCTCATCGAGAAGAACCTTTGCGTTCTTCATACCGTGAGCGATCGCAACGTTTACTGTCATACCGTTGATATCGAGAGAAGCTTCGCGAACACCGTCAAAGCCGCGTACAGCTTCAAACTTGATCGCTTCGTGTTCCGTGCCTGTGAGTACAAAGTATACAGTACGGAGAGCAGCTTCCATAACGCCGCCTGTTACACCGAAGATAACACCTGCGCCGGTATATTCGCCCATAAGATCCTGATCGAAATCTTCTTCGGGCAGACGTGTGAACAGGATACCTGCGCGCTTGATCATCTTAGCCAGTTCTCTTGTTGTAAGAACAGCATCAACGTCCTTAAGACCGTTCACCTGGAGCTGATCGCGCTCCTTTTCATCTTTCTTTGCAGTGCAAGGCATGATAGATACTACAAAGATGTCCTTCGGGTCAATACCGTTCTTTTCTGCGTAATAAGATTTAATGATTGCACCCTGCATCTGATGCGGAGACTTGCAGGAGGAGAGGTGACCGAGGAGATCGCCGTAGTTATACTCTCCATAGTTGATCCAGCGGGGAGAGCAGGATGTGATCATGGGGAGAACGCCGCCATTCTGGATACGACCGAGAAGTTCTGTGCCTTCTTCCATGATCGTAAGGTCAGCAGCGAAGTTTGTGTCATATACTTTGTGGAAGCCGAGGCGCTTCAGCGCAGCAACCATCTTGCCTGTTACGGGAGTGCCGACGGGCATGCCGAATTCTTCACCGAGAGCTGCACGAACAGCGGGAGCTGTCTGTACAACAACGTGCTTGCCTGCCTTAAATGCAGCGTCAACCTTTGCGATCTCGGATTTTTCCATGAGAGCACCTGTCGGGCATACGCTTACGCACTGACCGCACTGGATGCAGGGAGAGTTGACGAACATTCTGTTTTCAGCAGGAGCAACGATCGTCTGGAAGCCGCGGTTTTCGAAGCCGAGGATACCCATACCCATGCCGTGAGCATTCTGGCAGCGTGCTACGCAGCGGCCGCAAAGGATGCACTTGGATGTGTCTCTTGTGATCGCGTTTGTGATCTCATCGACGGTCACGGGTGTCTTGGAGCCGACGAAGCGGCCTTCACGTGCGCCTGTAAGACCTGCAACGTGCAGGAGTTCGCACTTGCCGTTTTTGTCGCACTGCTGGCAGTTCTGGTTATGGTTGGAGAGCAGGAGCTCTACGGATGCGCGGCGAGCTTCTGTAGCCTTGGGGCTGGAGATGATCACTTCCATACCTTCGTTTACGGGATATACGCAGGAAGCAACGAGACCTCTTGCACCCTTAACTTCTACGAGGCATACACGGCAGGAGCCGTTGGAGCATTCGCCGTGGTTAAATGCACAGAGAGAAGGAATTTCATAGCCGCAAGCCTTTGCAGCTTCGAGGATCGTGAGACCTTCTTCTACCTGATAGGAGATACCTTCAATTTTAATATTTACTTTTGCCATATGATTCGTCCTCCTATTACTTCTTTACGATTGCCTTGGGTTTGCAGGTTGCCATGCATGCACCGCACTTCACGCACTTAGCGGGATCGATCTGATAAGACGGGAGCTTCTTGCCGGGAGCAGTGTAATCTGTCTTTGCGATCGCATCTGCGGGGCAAGCCTTTGCACAGCGGCCGCAGCCGAGGCAGTTGTCCTGAATGATCGTGTACTGCATGAGGTTTTTGCAGACCTTCGCGGGGCATGTCTTGTCAACGATGTGAGCAAGATATTCATCGCGGAAATGTGTCAGTGTGGAAATGATGGGGTTCGCTGCCGTCTGGCCGAGAGCGCAGAGGGAGTTTGCCTTAACGGTGTTGCCGAGTTCTTCGAGTTCTTCGAGGTCCTGCATCGTACCGTTGCCTTCTGTGATGCGTGTAAGGATCTCGAGCATTCTCTTTGTACCGATACGGCAGGGAGAGCACTTACCGCAGGATTCGTCGCAGATGAATTCCATGTAGAACTTTGCAACGTCTACCATGCAGTTGTCTTCGTCCATTACGATCGCACCGCCGGAGCCCATCATGGAGCCCTTTGCTACGAGGTTATCGAAGTCGATGGGTTCGTCGTGGTTTTCTGCTCTGAGGCAGCCGCCGGGGGGACCGCCTGTCTGGATCGCCTTGAAATCCTTGCCGTCCGGGATACCGCCGCCGATGTCATAGGTGAGCTCGCGGAGCGTTGTACCCATGGGGATTTCTACGAGGCCGACGTTGTTGACCTTGCCGCCCAGAGCGAATACCTTTGTACCCTTGGATTTTTCAGTACCGCAGCTTGCGAATTCCGCAGCGCCTTCGCGGAGGATATAGGGAACGCAAGCGAGTGTTTCAACGTTGTTAACGATAGTGGGTTTGCCCCAGAGGCCCTTAACTGCAGGGAACGGAGGACGGGGACGCGGCATACCGCGCTTGCCTTCGATGGAGTTCAGGAGAGCTGTTTCTTCGCCGCATACGAATGCGCCTGCACCGAGGCGGATGTGCGCCTGGAAGCTGAAGCCGGAGCCCATGATGTTTTCGCCGAGGATACCGATCTCGTTCATCTGCTTGATCGCATTCTTAAGACGGTTTACAGCGATGGGATATTCTGCACGAACATAGAAGTAACCTTCTGTTGCGCCGATCGCATAACCTGCGATCATCATACCTTCGATAACAGCATAGGGGTTGCCTTCGAGGATGGAGCGGTCCATGAATGCGCCGGGGTCACCTTCGTCACCGTTGCAGACAACGTACTTCTGATCTGCTTCGTTTGCGAGAGCGAAGGACCATTTACGGCCGGGGGGGAAGCCTGCACCGCCGCGGCCGCGGAGCCCTGCAGCGAGTACTTCGTCAATAACTTCCTGAGAAGTCATGGAGAGTGCGCGCTTCAGACCCTGGAATGCGCCGTAGCCCATAGCTTCTTCGATATTTTCGGGGTTGATCACGCCGCCGCCGTGGAGAGCGATTCTGCGCTGTTTCTTATAGAAGTTGATATCGTCCTGCTTTGCGACCTTTTCGCCTGTGTTGGGCTCAACATAAAGCAGTCTTTCGACGATTTCGCCGTTCATGATATCTTTTTCGAAGATCTCTTCAACGTCATCTTCCTTAACGAGACGGTAAAGTGTGTCTTCGGGGAAGATCTTAACAAAGGGACCCTGAGAGCAGAAGCCGAAGCAGCCGACGATGTTTACGGTAACTTTGTCACCCATATCGTGCTTTTCAACGAGCTTCTCGAATTTTTCCTTGATCTCCTTGGAGTTGGAGGAAAGGCAGCCTGTACCGCCGCAGAGGAGGATCGCACGCTTACCGTTTGTGCCGTCCAGCTTGGAGTTCAGTGCAGCAGTGCAGCTGCAGATCTTAGCATCTAATTCAGCAAATGTTTTCATTCTTCAGCACCTCCCATAGCGCGGTAATCCGCAACAACTTCAGCTACCTTGTCAACAGTCATCTTGGGATACACTTTGCCGTTGATCGTAACAGCGGGAGCGATACCGCAAGCGCCGATGCAGCGCAGTGCATCGATCGTGAACATACCGTCTGCTGTTGTTTCGCCGGGAGCGATTCCGAGGATCTCGGAGAATTTGTCAATGATCTGCTGAGCACCTTTAACGTAACATGCTGTACCGAGGCAGCAGCCGATAACATACTTGCCCTTGGGTTCGAGAGAGAAGAAAGAATAGAATGTAACAACACCGTAGATCTCTGCTACAGAGATGCCCGTCTTCTCGGATACGATTTGCTGAACATCCAGCGGGATATACCCATATTCATTCTGGATGTCGCTGAGAATCATCATAAGCGGTGTTTTTTCATCCGCGTATCTATCGCAGATCTCACAGATCTTCTTGACACCGGCTTCGCTGATATGCGCCATAAGTTAACCTCCAAAAAAGTTTTATAATATACATTACATCCTAGCCTGCCGGAGCAGACCTGCCCAAAAAACTCTTGAGAAAAAATCGAAATCCACCGCAAAAAGGCGGTGGAACTTCATATTTTTAATCAAACCTCTTGAATTATGCAATTTTTTGCAGGAAAAACCAATAAGATTGCCATATTTTATCTATAGCCTCACTCTATTGATCATTTTGCGTTTAAATTCCGCATAATAAGGGTAAAAAACCTATAGATAAAAACTATAGATAAATTTCGTGACAAAAATATATTGGGGATGGTATCTTAGCTATGGCATTTAGGAAAGACGATTTGGAGAATGTTATGAACTACAACTATCTTCGCTATTTTTCTGTTCTCGCTCAGGTAGAACATTATACGATCGCTGCTGCTCGACTGGGAATTTCCCAGCCTTCTTTGAGTGCAGCTATCAATAATCTCGAAAACGCACTGGGCGGCGTACAGCTTTTTGAGAAGGTAGGCAGAAACATCCGTCTGACCGAAGAAGGCAAATTCTATCAGCAGAAGGTAGACGTTGCGCTGGAGCAGCTGCATTCCGCATCCATAATGCTGAAAAGCAGCCGTGATACCGCTCCCGTTGTCATCCGTTTGGGTGTCGTTTCCGGCGGATTAACCGGACTCCTCGCCGAAAAAGTAGCCGAGTATTCCAAAAAATATAAGCGCGTTCGCTTCCGTATTACCGAGAGCTCTTCTCTGGAGCTGATGGACATGATCCGTCAGGAAAAGCTGGATATGGCGATCGTGGATTCTACCGACCGCGACCGCAGCCTGCACTTTAAAAAGCTCGAGGAACGGAATCTCAATGTTGCCCTGCCTGTCGATCATCCGCTTGCAGATAACACCGAGCTGGATCCCCATGAAGTTATGGATATGCCGCAGATCGTTATCAACTATGATGTCGGGAACAGTTTTGCACAGTGGGCAAGCGGCAACCCCGCAGACCAGAACATCGTCTGCACGGTAAACACCGCACAGGTCGCGATCGACCTCGTTGCCGCAGGATTGGGCATCGCCTTCGTTTCGGATGAATGCGTTCAGCCGCACGAAAATGTGGCTTATGTCCCGCTGAAAAACTGGCATCAGGGTCTCTATATGTGCATCCTCTATGATAAGTGGCTGCGTCCGATCATCTGGGAGTTCCGCGATCTGGTCGATCGTTCGTTTGAAGAGAACGGCAAATAATCTCAAATATAATATCGCAGACTGACTCGCTGCAAATTGACTTATGGCATTATCCTCCCCCATTAACGGAGGCTATACTGCGATCTAATCACAACGCATAACAAAAAACAGCCCGCTTTTCTTCTCCTGAAAAGCGGGTTGTTTTTATGTGAAAAATATCAGAAATAGCTTACCTTGATGCGCTTGCCCATCTTTTTAAGGCAGGCGGAGAGTTCCTCAACAAGGTTCATCTTGATGTTGAAATTGATCGGGAGCTCGGGATTCTGATGCGCGGGGTTGATCGCCTTGCCGACATAAAAGTTGATGTCGGTCGCTTCCTCAAAGAGCAGGCGGCTGATCATGGATGCACCGTCTCTCTTGAAGCTCCAATGCTCGTGGTATTTATTCTCCCCGAGATAATCGTTCGCGTATTCCAGCACTTTGTTGATCGTGAGGATGCCCTCTGTTACGAGGTCAACACCTTCTATCTCTGCCGTCGGCGGAACATCGCTGCTTTCAAAGATCAGGCTTGCGCGGAGCGGCTTATTGAGATATTTTGCCGCAATGGATGCCGTCGTTCCACCGCAGACGATGTGCTTTCCTCCCTTGGAGAAGAACAGCGCCATCATGCGGTTTGCATCGTCGCGGTTTGCAGGAGGTCCGAACAGCAGGTTCATGGGTTCTCTGCGGCGGACTTTTACGACGCAGGCGGTCGCATCATCGCCGGGTTTGTTTCCGTAGAGCTTGTTGCACTCATCGACGAGCATGGTCGCAAGTGTCTTTGCGGTATATCCGCCCTGCACGAGCGCCTCCATAAATTCAATGATGTCCTCTCGCTTCCAGCCGAAGTTATATGCGGTTCCGATCCCCGCATGCGGACATCCGTCGCTCATCGCAATAAAGGTATCGCCTTCCTGCAACTTGATCACAGAGCGGAAGATCTTCTTGCCGCCGATGTTCATTTCTGTCTTATCGTAAATATAGTTGCGGTCGCTGCGCAGCATGATCACATGCGGATTATCATACTGGATCAGTTCAGCAGTCTGGTTGTTCCGCAGATGAACGATCGTAAATGTGGAGTATGCTACACCGCGAACGGAACAAACAGGGAGCGTATCTGCGATGGTCTTGACGCATTCCTCGATGGATAATCCTTCCGCAAGCATGGTCGAGATAATCTTGGAAGTCAGCGTGGAGAGGATGCTTGCCTTTACCCCGCTGCCCAGCCCGTCGGAAAGAACGATCACCGTAGAGTCGGGAGAAGGCTCCACGATATCCACATGGTCTCCGCAGAGCTGCTCGCCGTAGTGATTGATGCTTTTGTATCCGATTTCAGCACATAAATCATTCATTGGCAATGGACTCCTTCAGCTTTGCGAGTGCGATCTTGGTCTCTGCGGCGGTCTCGCCAAGCAGAGAGGCGATCTCCTGAACGATACGCATCTGCTTTTCCACGACTTTGTCGGCAACTTCCATCGTCTGCCTGCTGATGCTTTCCTTCTTTTCGCGTTCGGTCTGTTCGTCTGTAATATCGCGCATAATGCAGATCAGCAGATGTGAATCGCGGACATATACGACGGTCTGCTCGACATAGCAGTTGTATTCCGCGAGATAAACACGCTTGTTGCGTATTCCGCGGCGCGTTACCAGCACATTCGCAAAGACCGACGGGTCCATAATGCGTATGACGGGATCGCCGAGGATATCGCTTGCGGAGCGAATATTCATGATCTTCATCGCGGTATCGTTGATCTGCTGGACTTCAAGCTGCTCGTTCAGAACGATAATGCCGTTGGTCGTATTCTGTACGATGGTATCCGAGAAGTTCTCTGCCTTTTCTTTCAGGGAGGGCAGGCACATGGAGATCTCTGCTTTGCCCTGACATACCGCGATGGCTTTTTCGCGGCAGGTGTTGTAGCCGCAGGAGCCGCAGTTGAGTTCCTGCGCAGAGCCGAATTTTCCCATCTGACGCAAAACGCTGCGGATCTCATCCTCAGCGGGCTGAGCAGCCTTGCGGTCAATATACGGGAAAAGCTTTTTAAGAGAGTATTCGTCGGGCTGCTCAACAGCAAAGTCCTTGCTGCCCGCATAATCCATGATCGCCATGTAGTCAGCTACGGGCGTGGAGATGTGATATTTCTCCATTACGGGACCGCCGATGCAGCTGCCTGCGCAGGCAGACATCTCAATAAAGCATTTATGCACTTTTCCGTTCTCGATATCCTTCAGCGCGGCGATGCAGTTTTCCACACCGTCCAGCGCAAGATAGCGGTATTCCGAAATATTGGGCTCCATCGTTTTCAATACGCCGCCCGTCGTCGGGAAGAATCTCGCCTTGCTGTTTTCGTCGCGGTCGCAGAAAGGCTCGAGTTCAATATCTTCGTCCTTCAGCCACTGAGTAAGCTCTTCAAATGTAAGCACTGCATCCACGATCCCTTTATACCGCTGCGCCTCGTCTTTTTTTGCGACGCACGGACCGATAAAGACGGTTTTTGCACCGGGATGCTGCTCCTTGATGCGCTTGCAGTGCGCCTGCATGGGAGATGCAACATCCGCCAGCGAGCCAAGCAGAGAAGGGAAATATTTCTGGATCAGCAGATTGATGGAGTGGCAGCAGGAGGAGATGAGAACATCGCGTTCCTCTTCCCGCAGGATGCGTTCGTATTCCGTCTTGACGATGGTTGCGCCGATGGCTGTCTCCTCGACATCCGCGAAGCCCAGCTTTTTCAGCGCGCTGCGCATACCCTTGATCCCGACTCCTTCGTAATTTGCCGCAAAGGACGGAGCAAGGCTGACATACACGGGCTCATCTCCCTGCAGCAGCACTTTTGCCTTTTCTGTTTCATCAACGATTTCTTTCGCGTTCTGCGGACATACAACAAAGCAGTGACCGCAGAGAATGCATTCGTCATCGATGATATGCGCCTGATTCCCCGAAAAACGGATCGCCTTTACGGGACAGTTGCGGATACACTTATAACAGTTTTTGCAGTTGGACTTTTTAAGCGTCAGACAGTTTGTCATATGGATCAGTTCCTTTCCTGTTCAGCTCTCCGCAGAACATTTTCTTCAAAGAATGCCTTGAAGTTTTCTTTTGTGATGCCGACGAACACATCGTCATCGACCTGCACCGTCACGCCGATGCGGTTGCATTTCCCGATACAGAAGCTTCCGACAAGCACAACATCATCTTCCAGACCATGTTCGCTGATGGCCTTCTGCAGAAGCTCCACGATTTCGGGAGATCCTTTGATATGGCAGGAACTGCCGACACAAACCTGAATGATTATCATAAACAAATCACCTTGAAAAATTACTTTTATTTACTGATATTACATTTGTTGCAGATTTTTTTCAACAATCCGCCGATTACTATCCGCGCCAAAATTATCGATATCATAATTAAATTCATAGATATAAACTATAGGTTAAATCAGCTCGCTCACTCCAAATCCCATCTCCGCATTCCCCTCTTTTCATATGATAAACAACAATAGAAAATCCCCCCGAACCGTGATACAATATCCCTATATGATCAGTTATAAAGAAAGGACATGACTTTTTTATGATAAAAGTACTGATGATCTGCCACGGCAATATCTGCCGCTCTCCCATGGCGGAATTTGTAATGAAGGATCTTGTAAAGAAAAAAGGCGTTGAAGATCTCTTTGAGATCGCATCCTGCGCGACCAGCCGCGAAGAGATCGGCTGCGATATGCACTATGGCAGCAAGGGCAAGCTGCGCGAGGTCGGCATCCCGTTTACCCGCCGCAGTGCCGTTCAGCTGACGCGTTCGGATTACGATAAATATGATTATC
>JAZRGP010000211.1:0-1383 GCA_045644225.1 Christensenellaceae bacterium
GATCCGCAGACTGAAAGAGATGATCGGCGTCAGACCCATCAGCATCGAAGTTGACGGCGGCGTCAATGCCCCGAATGTTCCACTGCTCGCGGAGGCAGGCGCGGTGATCCTCGTTGCGGGGAGCAGCGTATTCGGTGCGCAGGATCCCGCGGAGGCGATCCGCCTGATGAAGGGCATCTGAGAACAGAATGACAGGCTCCCCGATATTTTGGGGAGCTTTTTTGATGGAAGATCAATTCTCCGAAAACATTGAATTTTTGTGAATATATGGTATTATAATAGAGTGCCTGCGGCAAAAGCTCCGCGGCACGATACAACCATCAGGAGTATGATTTATGAAAAATTTATTGATATTGTTCGGCGGACAGTCCTCTGAACACGTTGTTTCCCGAATCTCCACAGCATCGGTTTTTCCGAATATCGATCGCGATGAATTCAGGGTAAGTGTTGTGGGCATCACCAAAAAAGGTGAATGGTTCCTGACGAATGCTGAGCCCGCGGAGATCGCATCGGGAGAATGGGAGAACCGCGCGGATAACCTGCCTGCGTTCCTTTCCCCGAACCGTCAGTTCGGCGGTCTGCAGGTTCTGGAGAACGGTGTGCTTTCCGTTCGCCCCGTGGACTGTGTTTTCCCGATCATGCACGGCGAAATGTGCGAAGACGGTGCGCTGCAGGGTCTGCTGGAAATGTGCGGCATCCCTTATGTCGGACCGAACATCAGCGCTTCCGCATGCAGCATGGATAAGGCGATCACGAAGCTCGTTGCTGCAACGGCAGGCGTTAGACAGGCGAGATACAGCATCGTTATGGCGGACGATATCGAAAAGGACATCGACGCGGCAGCGGCTGCGGTCGAAGCGAATTTCGAAGGAAAGTATCCCTTCTTTGTAAAGCCCGCTTCCGCAGGATCTTCCGTCGGCGTATCCAAGGCTCGTGACAATGCGGAACTGAAGCAGGCGCTGCGCACGGCAGTTGCGGTATGCAGCAAGGTTCTCGTCGAAGAGACCATCGTCGGCAGAGAGGTCGAGGTCGCAGTACTCGGCAACGCAGATGCAAAGGCATCCGCCGTCGGCGAAGTGCTTTCCGCAAATGATTTCTATGATTACGAAGCAAAATATGAAAACGCAGCATCGAAAACAGTGATCCCCGCGGAGATCACGGAAGAAGCATCCGAAAAGCTGCGTGATGCGGCAGTACGCATTTACAAGGCGCTCGGCTGTGAGGTTCTTTCCCGTGTGGATTTCTTCCTGCTGGAAGACGGAGATATCGTTTTCAACGAGATCAATACACTGCCCGGCTTCACGAGCATCAGCATGTATACCAAGCCCTGGGAAGCTGCAGGGATCACTTACCGCGAACTGCTCACAAAAGTCTGTGATTACG
>JAZRGP010000212.1:0-3741 GCA_045644225.1 Christensenellaceae bacterium
AAGCGCCTTCCTATCTTTCGGGAGCGCAGAAAGAGATATTTGACTTCATTGTCGCAGAGATGAAAAGCGCAGAGCTTTACGGAAACCTCGATGTCTATTATTTGGCGCAGTTTGCGATCTGTGCGGACAGGCTCGCAGAGCTCGAACGGATACAGAACACCTGTGAAGAAGAGCGATTTTCCAAAGTTTACATCACGGCAAGGAACACATACAGCAAGGATTTCCACAAATGTGCAGTGGAACTCGGGCTTTCGCCGCAGGCAAGAGGAAAGATCAGCGGACTTGCGGCACAGAAAAAGGAACAGGAGAGAAACCCGGTACTTGACATATTAAGTGACGATTAAAAAACACCCTTCTTATGTTTACGCAAAGAAGGTTTTGCAGGGCAAGATCATTGCACCGAGGTATGTCATCATGCAGTGCGCTGACTTTCTATCCGTTGCGGACGGAAAAGACAGCGCCTATAAGATTGACGAGAAAAAGGTTGCAAAGATCGACGCAATACTCAAGCTTTTGTACCTTCATAAAGGCAGAAAAGCCGGGAAAACGCTTTATGAAGTAAGCTCGGGCTATCAATGGCTCACCTATGTTGCGGTTTTATGCTCTGTTCACAGGAAAAACCCCGATAAAAGGCGATATCAGAAAGCGGTACTCGAAGTTTGCCGCAAAAATTACAAGACATACACAGTAGCAGTCATCCTGCTGCTTTTATTTTTGCTCGAACCGCCTTTTTCGAGATATTTTTCAGTCGCACCGACAGGCGAACTCTCAAGAGAAGTCATGCTTGCGCTTTCGGGCATCATCAAAAGCTCGCCTGCGCTCTATGACGAAGACCCAAGAAAGAGCCTTTTTAAGATCAGACGCGACGACATCATCTTCAAAACGAAGGAAAGCGTCTATAAGCCGCTGAACTACAGCAACGACAAGCTCGACGGCAAAGAGCCTGCGGCATTCGTCGTTGATGAAGCGGGCGTTTTACCCAATGCCTATGCGATCAACGCCATGCAGAGCGGTCAAAGCTCGGTTGAAAACCCGCTCGGCTTCGTTATATCCACAAAATATCCCAAATATATCAACGCATTTGAGGACGAAGTGGATGTGGCAAAGAAGGTTCTTGACGGGATCATCGAAGATGACACGCTCTTTGCGCTGCTATATGAGCCGGACGAACCCGACAAATGGGAAACGGACGATAATGTACTCTTTCAGAGCAATCCCGTAGCGCAGGAAGACGAAGAACTCTTAAAAATCTTAAAAAAGAAGCGGAAATATGCGATCGAAGTCGAATCCACAAGAGAAAACTTCCTCACGAAGCACTGTAACATCATCTATCAGGGCATCGAGGCATCGACTTTTATTCCGCTTGAACTCGTCCAGCAGGGCAGCACAAAGCACCTCGAATGGGAAGGAAGGGAAGTTTACCTTGGCGTTGACCTTGCCATGACGACAGACAACTGCGCTGTGGCAATGGTAGCGGAGGATAACGGCGGCATCATGGCAGAAGTTATTGCCTTTATCCCTGCGGATAAGATTGACAAAAAGAGCATCGAAGAGAAGATCGACTATTACGAATTTATCCGCGCGGCCAAATGCATCGCCTGCGGTGACAATGTTGTCGATTATTCGGTCATTGAAGAATTTGTCTTTGACATCGAAGAAAAATACGGCGTAACGGTCATGGGAATCGGTTACGACAGATATAATGCACTTTCATCGGCGCAGAAATGGGAACAGGGAAAAGACGGCAGCGGAGGATATAACACCGTCATCGTGCGCCAGCATTCGGACACGCTGCATATGCCGACGAAGCTGCTCCTCGAAATGTGCGAACAGGGGAAATTCCGCTACGCAGAAAACAAACTGCTTGAGATCAACTTTGAAAACGCAAGATGCACAGAAGACACGAACCTCAACAAATATGTCAACAAGAAACGCAGCAGAGGCAAAGTGGACATGGTTGTTGCGCTGATCAATGCTATATACCTTTTGCAGCAGGATGTGCTCTTCGGTGAAGACGCATGGACTGTACAGTTCTGACGAAATGTACTGACAGTTCAAACGAAATGTACTGACAGTTCTAAAAGTAATAACAGGAAACGAGAGGATACAATGGGGCTTTTTAAGCGAAAAAAAGAAGAAAGAGAGCTGACACTTGACAATGTTTCGGGCGAGATCATCCGAAGCAGCGGTAAAGTCGGCAAAGAAGAAGCCTTGGCATTACCGGCATTTTCCGCAGCACTCGACTTTGTTTCGGGCATTGCGGCAGGAATCGAAGCGAAGCTTTACCAAGTCAAAGAAGGCGTTGTACACGAGATCAGGGACGACAAGAGGATCGGCATCTTAAACGACGATACGCACGACCTCTTTTCGGGATATGAGCTGAAACGGGCGATGATACGGGATTACTTCCTCGAAGGTGCGGCATATGCCTACATCGAAAAACGGGGGAACGAAGTTAAGGCTATAAAATACATCCCTTACGGATATGTAACGCCGTATGAATGGATAGACCCGATGAACAAAAGCGCATCGATCGCTGTAAACGGGAAGAACTACCGCGATTTTGAATTTATCAGGCTGCTCAGAAACACAGACAACGGCATCACGGGGAAAAGCATCGTCAAAGAAAACGAAATGGCTTTGGGAGCGGCTTATGCGCTCATGACCCTTTCAAACACGATGATGAAGACCGGCGGCAACAAGAAAGGCGTTATCACAAGCGAAAACAAGCTGACGGATGAGAAATTCAAGGAACTAAAAAACGGTTTCAGGCAGCTCTACAGCAACGCACAGACGGGTTTCATGATCTTAAACAAAGGCTTGGACTTCAAAGACACGGCAAACACACCCGTCGAGATGCAGCTTACCGAAAACAAAAAAGCACTAAACAGCGAGATAGCCTCGCTCTTTTTATTATCGCCGGAAATCTTCACGGGCAAGCTCACAGCATCCGAATACTTAAACGCCATCAAAACGGCGGTGCAGCCAATCATCACGGTATTTGAAGCGGCATTAAACAAGAACTACCTCACGGAAAAGGAAAAAGAAGAAGGCTATTACTGGCTTTTTGACACGAAGCTGCTTTTCCGCGCGGACATCGCAACAAGATACAGCGCTTACACAGAAGCCGTCAGAGCAGGATGGATCACGAAAAACGAGATCAGATACGAAGAGGATTACCCGAAGATCGAAGGTCTCGACATCGTATCCATGAGCCTTGGCGACGTTATATACGACACGGCAGAGAAGAAATTCTTCACGCCGAACATGAACGCTATCACGGACACGAAAGGAGGAACAATGGATGCAGATGGAGATCGAAACACGGGACGACGGGATAACGATCCTGAGAGGTTACGTCAACGCAGTTGAAAGGGACAGCAGACTCCTCCCCAAAAGCATGGCGAAGGAAGCGAAACGGAGCTTTTATGAGCGGATCAGGGAAAAGACCTTTGCAAGAGCTTTGGAAAAAGGCGAGAACATCCTTTTCAAATTTAACCACGGGAGAACCATCGGCGACACCGAAAGCGGAAGCCTGAAGCTCGAAGAAGACAGCATCGGTCTTAGAGCAGAGGCAACGACCGATGACCCCGAGATCAGACAGGCTGCGCAGGAAGGCAGGCTCACAGGATGGTCTTTTGGCTTCCTCGCAAAAAAGGCGACATGGGAAAACGCCGGAAGATATGACAGAAGAACGATCGACGGGATGGACTTGAAGGAAGTATCCATCCTCACAAAAAC
>JAZRGP010000213.1:0-5418 GCA_045644225.1 Christensenellaceae bacterium
AGATCCATTCTTTCGACGATAAACAAGTTACCCTCTGCGACCCTGCGGCACCGCTGCTTTTGGATGTTATGGACCGCAATATCTTCGACGCCCGTCTTCGGGATAATCCCAAGAACGATTATCTCCTTGTAGCGGATGAGGACACAAAAGCAGAAGATTTTGCAGAAGAAGTGGAGGAAGGGAGTGAAATACTCCCCGAAAAAGAAGAAACCGAGGAGAAAGTGGAGGAAACACTCACTCCTGCTTGGGAGAAAGTAAAGCAGGAATCCTATGATGATCATCCTTTGCTGCAGGGAGAACGGCATAATTACCGCATTACGGATGATGCCCTCGGCGCAGGTGGCGCGAAGGAGCGTTTCCGGAACAATATTGATGCCATAACACTGTTAAAAAAGTTGGAAGAAGAACAGAGACTCGCACTCCCCGTGGAACAGGAGATCCTTGCAAAGTATGCAGGCTGGGGCGGCTTGCCGGACGCCTTTGATGAAACCAAAGATAACTGGTGCAGTGAGTATGAAGAATTAAAAGAACTGCTGACCGAAGAAGAGTACACTTCCGCAAGAGGATCCACGCTTACTGCATTTTACACACCGCCTGTTGTTATCCGCGCAATGTATACCGCGCTTCAGAATATGGGGCTCAGGAATGCCAACATCCTTGAGCCTGCCTGCGGCACGGGGAACTTCATGGGAATGCTGCCAACAGAGCTTGCGGACTGCAAGATGTTCGGCGTGGAGATTGACAGCATCAGCGGCAGGATCGCAAAGCAGCTCTACCAAAACTCCAAGATCATGGTAACGGGATATGAAAATGCAGACGTCCCCGACAGCTTCTTTGATGCCGCTGTAGGCAACGTTCCTTTCGGACAATTCAAGGTTGCAGATAAGCGCTATGATAAACTGAACTACAGCATCCATGATTATTATTTCGCCAAAACTTTGGATAAGGTTCGCCCCGGCGGCGTCATTGCTTTTATTACATCTTCTTTTACCATGGATAAGGAAAGCCCTGCAGTGCGCAGATACATTGCGGAACGTGCAGAGTTTTTGGGTGCGATCCGTCTCCCGAACGATACCTTTTATGCCAATGCAGGAACGAGAGTAACTTCGGATATTATCTTCCTCAAGAAACGCGACCGTATGGTGGCAGCAGATGAACCGTGGCTGTATCTCGGCAGCGACAGAAACGGTATTCTCATGAACGCATACTTTGCGGAGCATCCCGAGATGATCATGGGCGAAATGGTTATGGAGAGCACGCGGTTCGGTTATGCTCCCGCCTGCAGAGCAAAGGATGGACAGGAGCTTTCCGCGCTGCTCACTGAAGCCATCGGGCATATCCACGGAGAGATCCCCGAAGCACAGCAGGAACTCTCCGAAGAGGAAGAAGATAAATCTATCCCCGCGGATCCGTCGGTTCGGAACTTCTCCTACACCATATATGACGGCAAGATCTATTACCGCGAAAACAGCAGAATGTATCCGCAGGAAACCTCCGTCACGGGAGAAAACCGTATCAAAGGGATGATCGCCATCCGCGACTGCGTCAGACGGCTCATAACCTACCAGACGGAAGAATACCCGGATACGGTTATCCGCAAAGAACAGGCAGAGCTCAACCGCCGTTACGATGACTTTGCAGTGAAATACGGACGCCTTTCAGACCGCGCAAACAGCGCGGTTTTTTCGTCTGACATCAGCTATCCTCTGCTGACTTCTCTGGAGATCTTCGCAGACGGTAAGTTCGACCGCAAGGCAGATATGTTCTTCAAGAGAACCATTAAGCCCAATACGAAGATCTCTCATGTGGATACTGCTTCGGAAGCACTTGCAGTGTCGCTTGCAGAAAAAGCGAAGGCAGATATGGAGTATATGTCTGAGCTTACAGGCAAAACAGAAGAAGAACTGTATATAGACCTAAAAGGCGTCATCTTCTTAAACCCCATGTACGGATACGGCAACAGCCGAGAAGAGAAGTATGTTACCGCAGACGAATACCTTTCGGGGAATGTGCGGAAAAAGCTCGTTTTGGCGAAGCAGCGCACGGAACAGAATCCCGAGGATTATACCGTAAATGTGCAGGCATTGGAAAAGGTTCAGCCGAAAGACCTCTCCGCCGCGGAGATCGGGGTAAGGCTGGGGTCCACATGGGTGCCGACGGAGGATATTCAGCAGTTTATCTATGAGCTCCTGGATACACCGCGATATCTGCGCTGGAAGATAAAAGTACATTACTCCAAGTTTTCGGGAGACTGGAACATCGAGGGAAAGAGCGCGGATTATTCAAACATCAAGGCAATAAATACCTACGGCACCAACCGCATCAGCGCATACAAGATCATAGAAACAACGCTCAATCTGCGGGATGTCCGCATCTATGATTACCTCATCGATGATGCAGGAAGAAAGAGCCCGCAGCTTAACGAAAGGGAAACCGCCATCGCACAGGGCAAGCAGGAGCTCATCAAGCAGGCGTTTCAGGACTGGATCTGGAAAGACCCGAACCGCAGGCAGAGATTGACGCGGTATTACAACGATACTTTCAACTCCAACCGCGACAGAGACTTTGACGGAAGCCATCTTACCTTCCCCGGTATGAACCCCGAGATCCAGCTGCGGAAGCATCAGAAAGATGCCGTAGCGCGAACCATCCTCAGCGGGAAGAACTCTCTGTATGCTCATGTAGTGGGCGCAGGCAAAACCTTCACCATTGTCGCCGCGGCGCAGGAAATGAAACGATTGGGATTGTGCCATAAGTCTATGATCGTAGTTCCTAATCACTTGACGGAACAATGGGCAGCGGAATATCTGCAGCTCTATCCTGCTGCGAATATCCTCGTTACAACCAAAAAGGATTTTGAAACGCAGAATCGCAAGCGTTTCTGTTCTCGTATTGCCACAGGAGATTTTGATGCAGTTATCATCGGTCACTCACAGTTTGAAAAGATCCCCATCAGCATAGAACGACAGCAGAAGATACTGGAACGACAGATAGAGGATGTTGTGAATAGCATCGCTGAAGCAAAGCGAAATAACAGCGAGCGCTTTACCATTAAGCAGATGGAGAAAACAAAAAAGACGCTGCAGATAAAGCTAAGGAAGCTCAACAGCACCGACCGTAAGGATGATGTTGTGACCTTTGAAGAACTCGGCGTAGATAGATTGTTCGTAGATGAAGCAGATAACTACAAAAACCTTTTCCTCTACACCAAGATGCGCAACGTCGGCAGCATTGCACAGACAGAAGCACAGAAGTCCTCAGATATGTATATGAAGTGCAGATACATGGACGAGCTGACAGGCGGATGCGGTGTGATCTTTGCAACGGGTACACCCGTGAGCAATTCCATGGTGGAACTTTACACTATGCAAAGATATTTACAATACGCAATGTTGGAGCAGAGAGATCTGCAGCATTTCGATGCATGGGCATCTACCTTCGGAGAAACCATTACTGCCATTGAACTGGCGCCCGAGGGAACGGGATACCGAACCAAGACAAGGTTTGCGAAGTTCCACAATCTGCCGGAGCTTATGACTATGTTTCGGGAAGTCGCGGACATCCGCACCGCAGATATGCTGAATCTCCCCGTACCCAAAGCAAACTACCGTGTGGTGGCTGTAAAGCCCAGCGACATCCAAAAGGATATGGTGGCAGATCTCGCGCGGCGGGCAGAGCGCGTAAGAGCAAGAATGGTGGCGGCATTTGAGGATAATATGTTGCTCATAACAAACGACGGCAGAAAGCTCGCACTTGATCAGCGGCTCATGAACGAGCTTCTCCCCGACAGCGAAGGAAGCAAGGTCAATGCATGCGTAGCGGAGACTTACGATCATTGGGAAAGTGGAGAAGAAAATAAGTTGACGCAGCTCCTATTCTGCGATCTCTCCACACCGAGAAAGGATTCCTTTGATGTATATAACGATGTAAAAGAAAAGCTCATAGCAAAAGGTGTTCCTGCGGAAGAGATCGCGTTTATCCACGATGCCAATACGGAAGTACAGAAGAAAGAACTGTTCTCCAAGGTACGCCGCGGGCAGGTGCGCGTGCTCATAGGCAGCACAGCAAAGATGGGCGCAGGCACCAATGTGCAGGACAGGATCATCGCTTCCCACGACCTCGACTGTCCGTGGCGACCGCGGGATCTGGAGCAGCGGGCGGGCAGGACCATCCGTCAGGGCAACCGCAACCCCGAAGTGGAGATCATCCGCTATGTTACGGAAGGTACCTTTGATGCGTATCTCTACCAGCTTATTGAAAACAAACAGAAGTTCATAGCACAGATTATGACTTCCAAATCTCCTATGCGAAGTGCGGAAGATATCGACGAGACCGCACTCTCCTATGCTGAGATAAAGGCACTTGCATCGGGCAATCCCCTCATCAAGGAGAAGATGGATCTAGATATTGAAGTCAGCCGTTTACAGCTCTTAAAGAGCAGCTATCTGAGTCAGAAATATGATCTGCAGGATAAAGTGCTCTCAGGCTTCCCGCGAGAAATACAGGCGCTGAAAGAACGCATTGCGGGATATGCCGAGGATATGGAGACAGCAAAGAACAATACTTCGGAGGACTTTTTCCTCATGACTTTGTATGGGACAGAGTATACCGACAAAAAGGAAGCAGGTACGATGCTCCTCGAAGCGTGCAGCCGTATGCGTGATCCTAAGCCAACGGAGATAGGCGCCTACCGCGGATTTACCATGATATTGTCTTTTGACATTTATACAAGAGAATACAACCTATCTCTGCAAAGCAAGCTCACGCACAGCACTTCTCTCGGTAAAGATGTTTACGGCAATCTGCAGCGCATAGACAATGTGCTCGCAGGCATGGAGGACAGGCTCAAAGCCTGCAGACAACAGCTCGAAGACACCATGCAGCAGTTTGAAACGGCGAAGGTTGAAGCAGAAAAACCATTCATTCATGAAGAAGAACTGGCGAAGAAATCTGCAAGGCTATCTGAACTGAATACGCTGCTCAATATGGATAAAAAAGACAATGAGATATTATGCGAAGCACCGGAGGAAGAACCGGAAAAACAGACAGAAGAACACGAAAGATAGGTGTTCATATAATTTCAAGGAGGTTTTATATAATCTTATGCGAGAAAACTGGGTATCTACAGAAGAAATTGAGCAGGCGAGAAAACTCGACCTGCTCTCTTATTTACAGCAAAACGAACCATGGGAACTGAAACAGATCTCCCCGGGAGTGTACTCCCTGCGCTCCCACGACAGTCTCAAAATATCCAACGGCAAGTGGTTCCGATGGTCGCAGGGTGTAGGCGGAGTCAGTGCCCTCGACTTCCTTGTAAAGGTGCGGAACATGGATTTCGTAAGCGCGGTAAAAGCACTTAACGAGAATTATGTTCCCATCCCTCAGACAAAACCAACACCCACAGAACGAAAGCCATTC
>JAZRGP010000214.1:0-6426 GCA_045644225.1 Christensenellaceae bacterium
GCGCTCTGCGCATACGGCAGCACGGGTGCTCTCGTCGCAAAGGTCGGCGATGATGCCTTCGGCAGACAACTCACAGAAACACTTAAGAAAAAGAACATCAGCACAGAGGGGATCATCTCCTCTCCCGATGTCTTCACGACACTTGCCTTTGTAACGCTGGATGAATCGGGCGACCGCGAATTCAGCTTTGCACGCAAGCCCGGCGCAGATACATGCCTGCGCGAAGACGAGCTTCCGCTCGATATGATCGCAGAAAGTGTAGTGTTCCATTTCGGAACACTAAGTCTCACCGACGAACCTGCCCGTTCTGCTACGCAGAAAGCCATCTCTTTCGCAAAAGAACACGGCAAACTCGTCAGCCTCGATCCCAATCTGCGTAAACCTCTCTGGCCGAGCGAAGATGCCGCAAGAGAACAGATCGAATGGGCGCTCCGTCAGGCTGATATCGTCAAGATCAGCGACGAAGAGATCGACTTCCTCTGGGGTCTCTCTCCCGAAGAAGGCGCTCAGAAGCTCCTGAAGGAATATGGCGTCAGCCTCGTCTATGCGACGCTCGGTCCCAAGGGATGCCACTTCGCCAATCGAAACGGCTGCGGCACAGTCCTCACTCCCGAGGGCATCAAGCCCATCGATACAACGGGTGCAGGCGATATCTTCGGCGGCAGCGCTATGAGCCGCTTCCTGAAGCTCCGTAAGGCTCCCTGCGAGCTTTCCGTCGATGAGATGCAGAAGATCACGCGTTTCGCATGCTGCGCAGCCAGCCTCTCTACACAGACTCACGGCGGCATCAGCAGCGTCGTTCCCGAGGAAGACGTCCTCGCGATCCTTTAAAAAGCACAAAAAAAGAGATGTTCTTGCGAACATCTCTTTTTTATTTCGGTTTAAGCTTTCTTTTCTTCCTTATCCTTGATCACGAAGATGAATACAAGGGAGCTTACAAGAAGCAGGAAGGGATAGAAGAGGAACGGAATGATCTCAAATGCAGATACTGCATGACCAAGTTCGTTTGCTGCGGAGATCGCTACGAGCATCTGAGCACCGTAAGGGATAACGCCCTGGAAGATGCAGGAGAATGTATCGAGCAGAGATGCAGTCTTCTTGGAAGAGATACCGTAAGATTCGGACATTTCCTTTGCAATGGAGTTTGCCATAACGATCGCTACCGTGTTGTTTGCAGTTGCGATGTCCATTGCGCCTACGAGCAGACCGATACCGAGCTGACCGCCCTTCTTGCCCTTGAATACACGCTGAATGCCTGCGAGCAGTGCATCGAAGCCGCCGTACTCACGGATAAGAGCGCACATTGCGGAAACGAGGATCGCTACCATTGTTGTTTCGAACATACCGGAAGCACCTGTGCCCATGTTGAAGAGCAGCTGAGTAGCTTCTGTAGCGCCTGTTGCGAGCATGATGATCGCACCGGATGCGATACCAATCAGCAGAACAACGAATACATTGATGCCGATGATGCCGCCGATGAGAACGAGAACGTAGGGAATAACCTGAATGAGGTCATATTCGTTTGTAACCGCACCGCTGAGTTCAACGTTGAAGGATACGATAAGGATCAGAATAACCGTTGCGATAGCCGCAGGAAGAGCGATCCAGAAGTTTTCGCGGAACTTATCCTTCATTGCACAGCCCTGACCGTTGCATGCTGCGATCGTTGTATCGGAGATGAAGGAGAGGTTGTCGCCGAACATTGCGCCGCCCATTACGGATGCTACGCACAGCGGAACACTGAAGCCGGATGCGTTTGCAACTGCGATGGAGATCGGAGCGATCAGTGTGATCGTGCCGACGGATGTACCCATTGCTGTAGATACGAAGCAGCTGACGATGAAGAGAACTGCTACTGCAAAGCGAGGCGGGATAATAGAGAGCATGAAGTATGCGACGCTTTCTGCGCTGTTTCTGCCAACTACGCCAACGAAGATACCTGCAGCCATGAAGATCAGGATCATCGTGATGATGTTCTTGTCGCCAACGCCCTTGCCCATGATCGCAAGCTTATCTTCAAAGCTTACCTTGCGGTTCTGCAGGCATGCTACGAGGATCGCTGCAAGGAATGCTACAACGATCGGGATCATATAGAAACCCATGGAGATCTTCAGTACATATTCGAATACGATGCCGAGGCCCAGATACAGAACGAGAAATACGCCGATCGGGAGAAGTGCTTTAAAGTTTCCTTTTTTCATCATTTCCTCCTAAGTTTAGTTTTTCTTATTAAATGCCTTGCCCATGACCTTTACGAAGAGCATGATGACAAGGATCACTGCGAAGATGCCGATCATGCCCTTGAGCATGATGCCGAGAGATGTGCCGATCGTTTCGGGACGAAAAATAAATTCAAACATTTGCAGTTCCCTCCTTACAGCAGATTTTCAACGAGCGTGATGATAAGACCGCCTGCGATTACAGAGCCGATCTGACCGCTGACGTTCGCGCCTGCAGCATGCATCAGCAGGAAGTTGTTGGGGTCTTCCTGTCTGCCCATCTTATGCACAACTCGGGAAGACATCGGGAATGCGGAGATACCCGCTGCGCCGACCATGGGGTTGATCTTCTTCTTGCTGAAGAGGTTTAAAAGCTTCGCGAACATTACGCCGCCGACTGTGTCGAATACGAATGCTACAAGACCGAGCGCGATGATGACGAGTGTCTCTACTCTTACGAATGCCTCTGCCTGCATCTTGAATGCTACGGAGATGCCGAGGATGAGCGTGATGAGGTTTGCGAGAACGTTCTGTGCTGTGCCGGAAAGGCTGTCGAGAACGCCGCACTCACGGATGAGGTTACCGAACATCAGGAAGCCGATGAGCTCCGCAGACTTGGGAGCGATGGTGCCTGCGAGGATGGTTACGAAGATCGGGAAGAGGATCTTGACGATCTTGGGAACAGCTGTGGGAGCGTATTCCATGCGGATGAGTCTTTCCTTCTTCGTCGTGATCGCACGGATCACAGGCGGCTGAACGATGGGAACGAGCGCCATGTAGGAGTATGCCGCTACCATGATCGCACCCTGATACTGAGAGTCGAAGTAGTTTGCAACGTAGATGGATGTCGGGCCGTCAGCTGCACCGATGATGGAGATGGAAGCAGCGTCCTTGAGACCGAAGCCGATCAGCATTGCAAGGAAGAGCGTAAAGAAGATGCCGAACTGCGCCGCCGCACCAAAGAGGAACATCTTCGGGTTGGAGAGCAGCGGACCGAAGTCGATCATCGCGCCGATGCCGATGAAGAGCAGCAGCGGGAAGAGCTCGCTCGCGATACCTGCGTTGAAGAGCGTCTCGATCGCTTCTGTGTTAACGAAGGGCAGGTTTACGAGAACCGCACCAAAACCCATGGGCAGAAGCAGCGTGGGCTCCATGTCATGTTTGATCGCGAGGTAGATGAGGATACATCCGATCACGATCATGACACCCTGCTGCCATGTGAAATTCAGTACATTACCGAATAATTCGAGTACAAGATCCAATTTATTTTCCTCCTGTTTTCAGAGTTTTCCTGCTCTGTAAATAATTATCAATCCGAATAATTATTTTATCAAAATCTGCGATGATTATCAAGCATCTTTCCCGTTTACGGTGAGTTATTTTCCTTTTTTCAGCAGTTATGATTGACATTCCTCCGCCGTCTGTGTAACATTTTTACAGAGGAATCTTTCTCAATGAAAAATCCACTTCCTCGCGAAAGTATTTCCATGAAAACACTGATCATTTCCGGCGGCAGGATCGATGACTCCTTCGCCGTTCCGTTTATAGAATCGCTCGATCCCGACCATATCGTGGGGGTTGACCGCGGGCTGGAGTTCTGCGCACGATGCGGAGTCCGTCCCGACCACATCGTCGGTGATTTCGACAGCCTCGCTCCCGAGGTCCTTGCGGAATATCAGAAGACCGATATCCCGATCCGCACGTTCAACCCGATCAAGGATGCCACGGATACCTGCATCGCCCTCGAATATGCCATCGCGCAGAACAGCAGCGAGATCTGGATCCTCGGCGCAACGGGAACGCGTCTCGATCACTTCCTCTGCAATCTGCAGACGCTGAAAAAAGCATATAATGCGCGAATTCCCGCGTATATCGTCGACGAACACAACCTCATCACCATCCCCGTTTCCCAGAGCTTCACGATACGGAAGGATGAACAGTTTGGCGACAATGTCTCCTTCTTCCCGCTCGATGAAGACGTCACGGGACTGACGCTCAAAGGCTTCTTCTATCCGCTCGACCGTCATACGCTGCACGGTCCCGACGGGCTCGGCGTCTCCAACCGCATCGTCGATGACATCGCCTCCGTCTCCTATAGCGGCGGCACGCTCGTCATGATGCAGACCAAAGATTGATACAAAAAACGACCGCATTCAATACGGTCGTTTTTATTATACTCAGATGTTGAATTTGTGCTTGTATTCCTTATACTTCTGCTCGTAGTTTTCGCTGCCGCCTCTGAGGTCTGCGAGGTATTTATGCATATCGAGTGCGCCGAATTCGGAGATCTCGATAATGCAGCTTGCGATATTGGAGCAGTGGTCGGATACACGTTCGAAGCTGATGAGGAAGTCGTTGAGGACAAAACCAAGTTCGATCGTGCACTGGCTGTTCTGCAGACGGCGGATGTGATTGAGCTTGATCTGATCCATAAGATCATCAACTACCTGCTCGATCGGTTCTACGTCAGCAGCCTTCTTGAGGTCGTTGTTGACATATGCTTCACGCGTGAGAGTGAGAACTTCTCTCAGCGCATTGCGCAGAACGAGCATTTCCTGCTGTGCTTCAGCAGAGAATTCGATCTTCTTATCTGTGAGTTCTTCAACAGATTCCACAACATTGACTGCATGGTCGGAGATTCTTTCGTAGTCGCCGATGATGTGCAGCAGCTTTGTGATCTGTCTGGAGTCCTTTTCATTCATGCTTCTGGAAGAAAGCTTAACGAGGTATGTACCGAGAGCGTCTTCCATCTTGTCTGCCTTGTCTTCCAGTTCACGGATCTCGTCCGCGAGCTTGACGTCATAGTTTTCAGCGAGATCAAGAGACTTGAGCAGAGCTTCTGTGGAGAGGCTTGCCATAAGACCCGTTACTTCTGTAGCTCTTGCTACAGCAACACCGGGTGTATCCATGAGACGTTCGTCCAGCAGAGAGATCGTTTCGTCTTCATCCTTCTTCGGACGGACAAGGCGCTCAGCAAGCTTAACGAGCTGCTTGTTGAAGGGTCCGATCAGAGCGATGGAGAGGATCTTGAAGATCGTATGAACCGCTGCAACGCCCCACATGTCGATCGTTTCGTGAACGAATGCAAACTTGAAGATCGCATTCAGGATATAGAACAGTGCGAGATAGAATACTACACCGATGACATTGAACAGCAGGTGGATCACCGCAGCGCGCTTACCGTTTGTGTTCGCACCGAAGGAGGAGATCATCGCCGTTACGCAAGTACCGATGTTCTGACCCATGATGATCGGGATCGCCGCACCGAAAGAGATCGCACCCGTTACCGTAAGGGACTGGAGGATACCGACGGAAGCGGAGGAAGACTGAACGATCGCAGTAAGTACGAGACCTGCAAGAACACCGAGGATGGGGTTCTCGAACATGAGAAGGATCTGATGGAAGCCTTCGTCGTTCTTAAGACCTGCTACTGCATCGGACATCATGCTCATACCGACCATAAGGACTGCAAAGCCGAGGAGGATCGTACCCATATCCTTCTTCTTGCTTCTCTTCGCAAACATCAGCAGCGCAATACCGATCAGCGCAAGGATAGGCATCCATGCATCGGGCTTCAGCCACTTGATATAGCTTGCAACTGCTTCGCCGCCTGCGCCGAGACCGGAGAGACCTGTCAGCCATGCTGTAACAGCAGTACCGAGGTTTGCACCGATGATAACGCCGACTGCCTGTAAAAGAGTCATCGTGCCGGAGTTAACGAAGCCGACGACCATAACTGTCGTTGCGGAAGAAGACTGGATTACGGCTGTTACGCCAAGACCAAGCAGGAAACCCTTAACAGGATTGGATGTGAGCTTCCCGAGGATCATCTTAAGGCTGGAGCCTGCACTCTTCTTCAGTGCATCGCCCATGACCTCCATGCCGTACAGGAAGAGCGCAAGACCGCATACCAGTGTGAGCACATCAAATACACTCATGATAATCAATAAATCCTTTCAAATAAGTTGTTTGTTTTTTCCCATATTCCGTTCCGCAGCATAAAACTTGCCGCAAAACCCTATCGTAATAGTAACGAAAATAAACACAACTGTCAATCACAAAATCATCGAATTTTGCGGAAAAACGCGAATAAAAAAACCACCGGTCAAACCGATGGTTTTTGAATGATCTCTTATGCGAAGAAGAGCTGAGAGAGTGTCATGGGATCGATATATTCGCCGTCCTTGTATACTCTCATGTTGCCGGA
>JAZRGP010000215.1:0-2295 GCA_045644225.1 Christensenellaceae bacterium
TTGATATAGCAAAGAATTCAAAAGAATTAGGTTTATCTTTAACCGATATATCACACATCTTTAAAGTTCCAAATGGTTTATCACAACTCGATGAATTGATAACAGCTCGTAAACGAGAGCTAGATATAATTACACTTGTTGTTAAAACCTTTGTTAATGAGCAGGAGACAATGGATAGTTTATCTGCGAGGGATTTGTATTTCTTGTTGCGTAGTACAAATTACTCTCCATCATTAGAAGAACTTCTTAATGCTTTTGATACTCTTTCAAAGGGAGAACTTGGTATACTAACCAAAGTGAAAAAAGCATCGGCTGCAGAAAATGTAACATATTCAATGCTGGGTGGAGAACATAGTGTTAATCGCCTAAGAGCTCTGGCTTCTGCAATTGAAAACGGATTGCTATAATAAAAGATATTCTAGTTATAAAAAAGGTGCACAGACAATAAATATCTAGTCTGTGTACCTTTTGGTTAGTTTAGAATTATTATGACGGAAGATTCCTGTAGTCATTTTTTAGTCAGTCCGCAACCTGTGCGCATAAACTTCCAAACTCCGCGCATACTCTCAAGGCAGAACAATAACAAGTCATCTCCAAAACCCACCGAAAACTCAATACATATTTCAAAACAACAAATCCCCAAAACCATGTGGTAATGGGGATTTTTGATGGCGTGCCTGAAAGGATACTCTGCGCTTCTTGATTTTTCGACCGCTGATGGCGGTGCCCGAAAAATCTGCGCTGCTCGAGCTACACAGCCCGTTTTCATGCTGAAAACGGCTGCTCCGTCGAACCGGAATCTCCTGCTTACCTTCGGGTATGCATACAAAAAACTCCATGCGTTGCATGGAGCCTTTTACGTGACTTATGTTAACAATAGAATCAGACTTTTGGGCATAAAAATATCGCTCACCACATTCATGATGAGCGATAATGGGTGCAGCGTCACGCTGCTGGCGTGCCTGAAAGGATTCGAACCTTCGACCTACAGAGTCGGAGTCTGTCACTCTATCCAGCTGAGCTACAGGCACATATTCAGTTTTGTTGCATAACCCCCGCATAAAATCAGGGGTAGTCTCAGCAGTCGGAGTCCAACGCTCTATCCAGCTGAGCTACGGGCACATATTGAGTTATGGGGATTTGCTGCAAATCCTTGTTTATTATAATACTTTTACGGATGGTTCGCAACCTATACTTTTTGTCTGTTTTTGCAGATATGATGGGCTGCAGGGATTCGGGAAATAAATGCGCTGATCATGAATCGATAAAAAAACTCTCCGAACAAGGTCGGGGAGTTTGTATTTTCGCGGATCATTCGACGATGGAATATTCGAACATTTCGTAATGAAGCTTTGTGCCTTCATCTGCACCCATGGGAAGAAGCGCAAGCGCGATGAAAAGATCATCGGCGCATTCTCCTGAGAGATCGTGCAGATATGCGTATTCACCTTCGATTTTTGAAATGATATAGTCTTTGGGGATCATGATCGTTTCACCTCTTTTTTTGTAAAATTATACAGCACAATCATGAGAAAAGCAATCTTTGAGGAGTGAATATGCGGAATGGAGGATGAATGTTCTTTTTCTGTACAAAAACCACATGATATTGTATACTGTGAATGACAGATCAAGAATATATGGAGGAAAAGATGCTTCTGATCGCATGTGTTGACGATAAGATGGGTATGGCGTTCAACGGACGCAGGCAGAGCCGAGACAGTGTCGTCTGCGAAGATATTGTAAAAGAAACGCAGGGAAGAACGGTCGGCATGGATGAAAGATCCCGAAGGTTGTTTGAGGGAATGGATATCGCGATCGCGGATGATCCCCAAAATGCGGAATGTTATTTTCTCGAGTTTTCCGCACCGTCGGAATTCTCTCGAAAACCCGAGCATATCATTCTCTATCGGTGGAACAGACATTATCCTTCGGATGTGAAATTCGATCTTCCGATGGATGGATATAAGCTGACAGACAGCGCGGAATTCGCAGGAAGCTCGCATGAGAAAATAACGAAAGAGGTATATGCATATGAAAAATAAGAGATATTTCAGCAGGATCCTTTGCCTGCTGCTGGCGGTCATAACGATTTTATTATCAGGCTGCGGTGCAAAAGTCGACGTCGCACTCAGAGAAGACGGTGTTGTTGAAGTAACGGTCGGGAAGGAGAGCGTAGAGAAGGCAGAGGAGTCTGCTTCCGCTGCGGAGAAGCCTGAGCAGCCTGCTGAGCAATACCACCCGCGAAAGTGTTGGCGGCGGCGGTATGGACTGCCTGCCCTACGTCAACTACGGCGA
>JAZRGP010000216.1:0-7378 GCA_045644225.1 Christensenellaceae bacterium
TGTATATTCGGATTGAAAGGAATCCCTACCCCCATTGTCCTTACAAAAGTTATGGTCCATCCAATGGATTCCACGGTCATGAAGTTCCCATCCAGCAGAGACGCCTTCTCGGTTGTAACGACATCAAAACCATCGATGCCAATCTGTCGGAGATGCTCCTGAGCCTTGGCGATTGCCTGCTGTTCGGAGATTCGCTCGCCATCAAGCTTCTTTCGTTCAGATTTTTTAACATTGTTCGTGCCATCCAGTATATGTTCATCAAGCTGCATGATTCTGTTATTATCACTTTTGATCAACAAAACATCAGTTGACTGCATTATAGAAGGATTTGAAGCATCGGGCATCCGATAAACATAATACGAATAACGATCACTATCTTCTGTAACGGGGAACTCTTTGACCGTCTCATATTTTTGATGAGAAGCAGTCTTCAGTTCTGCCTCATGATATTTAATGTCATCTTTATAACCGCTATACCTCGTTGCATTTGCCCCGTCGATATTTCTCTGAAGCTGTTCCTTAGTGGTTATCCAGCCATCCCTCATCCCCGTCGCACCCTTGATGAACGGCGCGGCGAGCTTTTCGATCTCTTCGGAAGTAAAATTCTTTCTCTCCGCCTGCCAGATGGGATATGCATCAGCATCTTTCGCCAGCGTTCCGATTCCGGCATTAAACTTCGCTCCACTTGCCGTGGTAATTTTATCGGTCCAAAAAAGTCCGTCGAGCTTAGGCTGGATGATCTTCGCAGCTGTCTGTTCTGCGGGCTTTTTGCTTATCATACGCACCGCATTGATCGCGAATACCGCCGCACCATCTTCGTCATAAAATACCCACGCAGGAACGGTCTGATATTCATCGAGGGTATTCGGTACGCGCACTTTTGCGTAGGCAAGCTCAATTTCTTTGATCTCGACCTTAATAAAGTTGCCGTTCATCAGCGGATCGCGTAGATCCTTTGTGGATATCGCAGCAGCCTCTGCCGCCGCAGCAATAAGCTCGGGCGTAAGTTCGGAGAAATCAAGGATTTCGACTCTCTGCGGCTCAATGCCCTCGGCAGTCGTCCAGCTATCTGCAGTTTCAATGATATCCTCGCGGTTTTTCCAGAGGATCTCGACAAGACCCTCGTCGCTGACAACTGCGATCAGGCTTTCTTTTTTTGTTGCAGCTGTGCATTTGCCGTCCTCGTTTATGACAATACCATCCTCGGGCAGGTATGCCTGCGCAACACCGTTCATAGCACGAGTGAATACAACGCCGTATGCAGAGAAATCAAATTCCTCCATAAACTTATCTTCTTTATAATCGCCGTACATCAGCACCGTACCTTCGGGTGCCATTCCTTCGATGCCAAGCTCACCGAGTGCGATAGATGCCTTTTCCATCGCTTCATATTTATCCATCTTTATAGTCTTTTCATATTTATCCGAGGGATAAATTTCCATCATTCCAAGCGCTAACTTTAATTTGTCCGCCATTGGTCGGGACGTGCCGACAAAATTAAGATATTCACCCTGTCCATACAGTTCAATCCAAGGGTTATTCTTTTCTTGCTTGTCCGCAAAAATCGTCAGGTTTTCACCCGCAAGGCTTACTTCGTCCGCTGCATCCCACGACGGATATTCCGTCTTGTCGGGAGCTGCCTGCATATCTTTCTTCAGCTGCTCGATGGTTTCTTCGTAATTTCTTTTGATATCTTCTTCCGAGTCAAACTCGTAGCTGATCCTGCCTTCGCGATAATCCTGCCACTCTTCTTCCCGAAGCTCGATTTCAAGCTTGTAATCCTGCTTGTCGGGCTCTTTATATGCCAGCTTCAGCTCCTTGCTGTCCGTGAGCTTCTGCATCAGCTCTCTGAGTTCCCCTGCAGTATACTCATGCGCCTGCGTACGGTAGATCGGCCAGCTTTCCTTTTCCATCCGCGTAACAGGTGCATCGATGTTCAAGGTCAGCATTCCGTCTTTTACTACGATCGTATCTTTGTAGTGGTCGATCTCTTCGGGAGCCTGTTTGGGCTCGATCGTTGTTTCTGTTTCTTCCTGAGGCAGTCTGCCCTCTGTATACTCCTTCTCCACAGGCGTGCAAGCCGTCGTGAAGCAGCAGATAAGCAGCAGCACAGACATCACCCCCGCGATGATCTTTGCGCTCATTTTACTTCTCCCTTTCATAAATATTCCCTGTATTCTCTTTTTCGCGGTCTTTACGCCGCCCTCTGCCATACCCAGCATCGCCATGCTGTGCTTACTGCGCGAAAGCAGTTCGATGATCAGTGCGGCATAATCCCTCTTTTCCTCCGCGCGCATCTTCGTTACGACCATGCTGTCGCAGGCGGTCTCCATATCCTTGCGGATCCATGCCGATGCGATCCATACGATGGGGTTGAACCAGTATACCGCCGTCAGGATAGTAAGCAGCATGCATACAAGCTGGTCTCCGCGCTTATAGTGCGTCAGCTCATGCTTAAAGATCAGGCTTACGGATTCATCGGAAAGCCCCGTCAGTTTTTCGGGCGGGATCACGACATCCCCGGGGAACATCAGCCCGGGAGAACTCAATCCGCAGGAGCAAACCAGCGGGATCTCCCGATCGATGCCCATCTCCGCCTTGACTGTCTCATAGATGTTGACAAGACGTGCCGTGGGCGCGGTCTGTCCCTTTCTCAGGCGAATGCGCATCTGGATATACATTGCCGCGATATACCCAAGCCCAACTACCATGCCGAGGATCCATATGCCAAGAATAATCTGCTCTGCCGTCAGGTGAATCGCAGGTGCCTCATGGTGCTTCTGCGGTGCCGTATCCTGCATCGGCGGAGCGACCTCTTCTGCAGGCGCGCTCTCAGGGCGTATAACTTCCTGCGGCGCAGGCACCGTTTCGATGACTTGCTCAACATTCTCAGCATATGCTTCCTCCTCGATAATAACCTGCTGCGGAGCGGCATCTGCAGTACCCTCCCCGATGTCGCTCTCAGCGGGCTCGATCATCTGAATATCGATCGTTTCTGTCATTACCGTGGGTTCTGTTACTATAACTTCCTCCACGATGGGTTCCTGCGCAGGCAAGGTAATCAGATGCACGGGACTCTCCAGCGTAACGGGCAGGATCAGCCGCAGCACAAGGATCGCCCATACCGCATAATGCAGCATCGGGGAAAGCTTCTTTTTGAAGATCGCCTTCACCGCCGCGATCAGACCGAAGATCACTGCGGAATACAGCGTGATCTCCAACAGAGTTTCAAGAACTTTCATTTTTACTCTTCCTCCTGCTTTGCGCGCATCGTGAGTGCATTCAGCATCTCGAAGAGGCTCTCCTTTTCCGCTTCGTCGATGTCTGTCTTCTGCACCATCGCCGCCAGCAGCATCTTTGCGCTGTCGCCAGTCATCTTGGAGAGGATATAGCCGCTCTCCTCCTCGACGCAGTCTTCTCTGCCGCGCAGAGGATAGTAACATCTGTTGCCGCTGCGCAGCTCATATGCAACATATCCGCTGTCCGTAAGGCGCTTGAGATATGTCATGTAGCTGCTGCTCTTCCAGTCGACGACGTTCTTCATCGATTCCATGATCTCCGAAAGAAACATCGGGCTCTTTGTCCAGAGCGCTTCCATCATCAGCCATTCTGCCCTTGTCAGGCTCTCCTTCTCTCTCATAAATCATATCCTCCTGAGCTTTGCTCTAAAATTTTCTCTCTATACTCTAAAAGTTTAGAGCACAATTCTTAATCTGTCAACTATCTTTTTTCATCGTTTACAAATTGGAAACATTTTCCCGATTTACAGAGCACCTCAGATTCTGAGCACAGAATATCATGTTTTTATCCTTTGTGCGGTAAAATGAACGAAATGAATTGTTTTATGAACGAAAAGTTTTCTCTTATCTTCGATTATGGTATATAATAAAAACATATCTATCACTTATAAATCCGGAGGACGCATGGATCTGCTTTGGGGAATTTGGGAAATCATCGTTAACTGCGTGGAATGTTTCCTTTTGTATTATTTATTGAATGTGCAGTTAGGTATCAGAGAAAAACGAAAGATACTTACCATCCTTTCAACTTTTGGTCTTGTTGCGGTGGTCAGCGCGTTTAATTTATCGGGCGTAGATTATAAAATCACCATGACTGTTGCATTTATTATCAAGCTCGCCTATGCATTACTCTTTGAATCGGGTTTGGTAAAAAAACTCTTTTGGGGATGTGTCGGTGGATTTACTGCCGTAATCGCAAATAGTCTGATTGCTGTTGTAATTGTTTGGATCTCAGGCATCGATATCAACGAAACTTTGATCCCCGGCGAATCTCGATTTGCCGTTACTCTGTTGTATTGCATCATCGTCGTAATCCTCTGCTGGATTTTTGCGCGTTTCCACTCTCCCAAGGAAATGGATCTGCCCCTTTTGTATCAGGTTATCATGTTAATCGTAATGCTACTCGGGCTGTATGCCGCAACCGAAACCATATCGATGGCGATTCAGATAGAACTCAGCAAAAGAGAAGTTATTTCCTATACCGCAATCGTTGCATCCATCCTGTTCATGATGATCGCAATGATCGTTCTGTTCGAAAAAATGGGAAGAGTAATATACGATAAACTAAAAGCAGAAACACGCTTAAAGCAGATCGAACTGGAAGAAGAGAATAATAAAAGGATCGAAACCATTGTAAAAACATGGAGACATGATTTTCATAATTACCTTGAGGTAATCAGAATTTATATCGAAAACAAAAATTACGACCAGTTAAAAAAATACCTCGGTGAAACACGACAGGATTTTCAGCATGTGCTTTCCATGATCGCCACGGGTAATCCCGCAATCGATGCGATTATTTCCAGCAAACTGCTCATTTCTTACAATAAGAATATCGATGTAAAACTGAATATAAAAAAGATTGATAAACTGCCGATCACCGAGACAAAAATGTGTGTTCTTATCGGGAATCTGTTCGACAATGCAATAGAAGCCTGCGAAAAAATCAGTGATGAAAATGCACGTTGGCTCAAAATCGACATCACCAACAGACAAGGGATGCTTTATCTCAATATCGAAAACAGTTCCGACGGAGAATATCGGTTTGAGGAGAACAAACTTTTATCTAACAAGCATTCAGAAAACCATGGCTTCGGTTTAGTGCGGATCTCGCAGATCGTCAGCGAGGCAAACGGCATATGTGACATCGTTCCAATGGATGAAAAATTTATTGTATCCATCTTTTTACCGTTGTAATAGGAGGTATCATGAAAGTCAATATTGCAGTAATCGAAGATGAATCTGTATTTGTTGACCATTTGAGCGATATGCTCAAAAAATGGTCAGAGGAACAGAATCATTTAATCAGCATAAGAACCTATTTCTCCGGAACTCCCTTTCTTTCCGATTGGGAGGACGGCATAGATTTTGATGTAATTTTTATCGATGTTATGCTCCCCTCTGCTCTCAACGGTATTGAAATAGCAAATGAAATCCGTAAAACAAATAAAAATGTTGTGCTGATTTTTGTAACGAGCATATTCGAAAAAATGGGGGAAGGCTACCGTGTTGCCGCAATGCAGTATCTGATAAAACCCGCAAAATATGAGGACATCTGCACCTGCATGAACAAAGTCGCAGATGCGGTTATGAATCAAAAATCCACGACATATTGCTTTCAGAAAAGCAAAAACACATTGACACGAATCCCCTATCGGGAAATTCTCTATTTTGAAAGCTCTCTGCAATATACCGAGATCTATACGACCAGCAGCGTGGAAAAGCAGCTGGAGCGGTTAAAAAACATTGAAACACTCCTGCCACACGAGTTTGTCCGATGCCACAGATCCTATATCGTCAACATCGAAGCAATTTATTCCATAACACCCTCAACCATTACACTGATCAATAAAACTGAAATCCCTCTGAGCAAAACTTATTTCGATTCAGTAAAAGAACGCATTTCTAATTATTTCAGAAAAGAATTTACATAAACGATCACCATTTCTATCCAATTACAAAGAACACAAAAAACACCACCTCAAATGAGATGGTGTTAAACTTTATTTTCAGAACCACACCCTTACAGCGAATCCGCCGCTGAAATAATAGGTGTTCGTCTGATTTTTCTTCGATCAACGCAGATGATATAATATCAAAAATGATATTTTATCTATTCAGCAGTTTGAAAATGATTTTCCATACAGTATTTATCCTTACGATGAAAATTTACAACAAATTCTTCAGTTCCTCGGCATTAACAGGAGGCAGACAGGCTTGGTTTTTGCACACATAAAATGTCGTCCGATCATTTTTCAGCTGATATTCGTTATTTGTCTCCTTAAGCACCTTTATAAGCGCATCCCCAGGCAGTAAAAACGGCAATTCACGCATATCGGCAGCATCTTTCAAAACGATCGTGATATGCGGCATCGGGTCGATATGATCGGATAGCGCCATCAAATATACAGCATATCCCATCGGATATCGCTTTGCCTGAGCGTACAGATATTCTATCTGCCGTTCAACCACCTCTTCCAGTCTCTTTTCAGGAAACAGTTTTATCATCCATTGGAGCACATATGACATCATGGAGTTTCCGCTGGGAATTGCACCATCGTAAGATTCTTTCGGTCGCAGAATAAGCATCTCATGATCCTTTCCATACAGATAAAACCCGCCATCCTCACTATCATAAAAATCATCGATTGTTTTGCAGCAGAGCGAATGAGCTCTTTTCAGAAAAGCCTCATCAAATTCTACACGATACAGCGATATCAGCGCAAAGATATATACGGCGTAATCATCCAGAAATGCCTTCTGACCGCAAACACCATCGCGATAACTCGCATATAAAACACCGTTTTTACAGCATTTTTCTTCAATAAATCGCTGTGCCTTTTTTGCAGCATCGAGATACTCTTCTTTTCTGCTGACACGGTACAGGCTGCATAATGCCGCGATCATCAGGGCATTCCAAGAAACGAGAATCTTATCATCCAGATGCAGATGCGCTCGCTTCCGACGATATTCATATACCTTAGCCAAATATTGTTCAAAGGCTTCGTTTTCGGCATCGCTATGCAAAAGATTTGGAATGCTCTTATCTTCGAAATTTCCTTCTTCCGTAATGTTGTAATACCGATTGAACTCTTTTCCGATATCCTTTCCAAGGAGTTCTGTAATCTCATTCGGAACAAATACATAGTATTTTCCTTCCTCTCCGTCACTGTCAGCATCCTGCGCACTGTAAAATCCTCCATCTTGAGAAGTCATCTCCCGCAGCACATATTCCGCTGTCTTCTCCGCGATTTTCAAATATATCGGTTTTTTTGTGATCTCATACGCACGGCAATACGCAAGCATAAGCAGAGCAAAGTCGGAGGCCAAGCGGTCTTAGGAAGACAACAGGTCAATCC
>JAZRGP010000217.1:0-8587 GCA_045644225.1 Christensenellaceae bacterium
CTGCAGATCCGTCGGGAATCCCGGATGCGGCGCCGTCTCCAATGAAAAAGCCCGCAGCCTTCTCGGCGCGGAAAATCGGATCACGTCACCCGTTCTCTTGATCTCCCCGCCGCATGCTTCGAGGATCTCCGTCAGCGGCTCGAGATGCCGCAGGATCACTCCTTTCAGCGCAATATTCCCTCCTGCTGCCGCTGCCGCACAGAGGTATGTCCCTGCCTCGATCCGATCGGGTATGCAGGTAAATTCCGCTCCGTGCAGCCTTCTGACACCTTTGATATAGATCACGCGCGTTCCCGCTCCATGGACAGATGCTCCCATGCGCTTCAATAGCTCCGCAAGGCACACGATCTCGGGTTCCCTTGCCGCATTTCTGATCACGGTAACCCCTTCCGCAAGCACTCCCGCAAGCATGATATTCTCCGTCGCACCTACGCTTGGATACGCAAGGCTTATCTCTGCGCCCTTGAGCCCCGTCGTCCTGCAGAGGATCCTGCCGTGCTTCTGATCGGTCTCTGCTCCCATCGCCCGCAGCGCATCGATATGGATATCGATCGGTCGCGCCCCGATCTCGCATCCTCCCGGCATGAAAAAGCATGCCTCCTGCTTTCTGCCAAGCATGGATCCCAGCATAAAGATAGAAGAACGGATCTTGCTCGAGAGGGCTTCGGGCATCGCGCAGGCCGAAATCTCCCGCGCACAGATCGTCATGGTATTCCCGCAAAGGTCCGTCTCAGCGCCGATCGACGAAAGTATATCCTTCATGTCCAGCACATCCGTGATCCGCGGACAGCGGTGCAGGATGACCGTCTCATCCGTGAGGATGGATGCCGCCATCAGCGGCAGTGCGGCATTCTTCGCACCCGATATCTCCACCTCACCGTATAACTCCCGACCTCCGTTGATGATAAACATTCCACACCTCACAACATGGATTTCTTTGCAGAAAGACCGCGCTTAATTCCATATTTATGCGGAAATTGACAAGAGTTTCATGTTTTCTGCAAAAACCGCAAAAAATCTCTTTTCCTTGCCCCTCTTTTGTGATAGAATAAACTCGCAAAATTTTGGAGGTATTTATTATGGCATCCCTTACAATCTTTGGTATTGAAGCTCCGATCTTCGAAATCGGTATGCTCCTTTGTTTCGGTATCGCATGGCCGATTTCCATCATCAAGCAGATCAAGTCCAAGAGCACAGGCGGCAAGAGCGTTATCTTCTCCTTCGTTGTTCTCTTCGGTTATATCTGCGGTATCCTCAACAACGTTCTCAGCAACATCGAGGGCAATGTTTTCACGATCACACTCGCATTCCCCTTCTACATTCTCAACCTCATTACGGTATCCATCGATACAGCAATGTGGTTCAGAAACCGCAAGCTGGAAAAAGCACGCGGCTTAAGATAAACTGCAAAACAAACCACCGTATCTCTCGCGATACGGTGGTTTTTTGTTTTACTGCAGGATCTCAGGGAAAAGCTTTCTGCCGATCTCAAGCATCCCTGCGTCATATGCGACGATATATACCGTCATGTCATGCTCTTTCAGAAACTCCCGAACGGTATCGACCGCGACCTGCATCGCCGCCTCTTTGGGGTATCCGTATACTCCTGCGGAGATCAGCGGAAACGCGACCGTGCGGCAGTCATGCTCCCACGCGAGCGCAAGAGACGTTCTGTAGCAGGATTCCAGCAGGTCCTTTTCACCTCTGCTTCCGCCTCGCCAGATCGGTCCCACGGCATGGATGACGTATCTGCTGGGAAGCCGATATCCCTTCGTGATCTTCGCGCATCCCGTCCTGCATCCGCCGAGCGTCCTGCATTCCGCGAGCAGATCGGGGCCTGCCGCGCGGTGGATACATCCGTCTACTCCTCCGCCGCCCAGCAAGGACTCATTCGCAGCATTGACGATGGCATCCACCTTCATTTTTGTTATATCATTCCTGACAATATATACAGGCATTCCGTGCCTCCTTACTCAAACATTTTCTTCATATATCCGACACGTTTCGCGATGCTCGCCTGCGTCGCTGCCGCTTTCATACGAATCTCGAATCCGTGCATCGTGCCTTTTGTCTGATTCAGCTCCGTCTCTATGCCGCTCGCTCTTAATCTTTCGGCATATGCGATGCCTTCATCGCGCAGACAGTCAAACTCCGCTGTTTCGATATATGCAGGCGGAAGCCCATCGAGCATCTCCGCTTCCATCGGCGAAGCATAGGCAATATTTTCGGGTTCGCTCTGCAGATACAGGTTCCACATTTTCCGATTCTGCACCGCGTTCCACATCGGTGTATCGGTAAATTCCCGCATGGAATCCGTCAGCATCCGACGGTCGGTCACGGGATAAACCAGCATCTGAAAACGAAGTCTCCTGCCTGCTCTGTCCCGCTGCATCTGTGCAATGACCGCAGCGAGATTCCCGCCCGCACTTTCACCGCCGATGCCGATGCGTTCCGCGTCGATATTCAGCTCATCCGCATGCCCGATCACCCACTGAAGCGCCGCATAACAGTCCTCTGCGGGAATGGGAAAGGGATACTGCGGTGCGATGCGGTAACGCACCATGATCCCCACGCAGTTTGTGCGCTTCACATATTCGCTGAGGAGACCGTACTGAACGAACGACTCCCGCATCACAAACCCTCCGCCATGATAATATAGCAGGCAGGGCAGTTTTTCCGGGCAGCTTTTCGGTCTCAGGATCACAAGCTCGATCTTCCCGTTCTCATAGCCGTCGATCACAGCAACGGAGGCATCGATCGCTTTATCCCGAAAAACAGACCGCGGAGGCTTTTTCAGAATCGCATTGGCGAGTTTCAGCACGGGCGCATACATCGGCGCACTTAAGCGGGAAAATGGCCAGAACTCACGGTCAATGGGATATCGTTTCATATTACTTCACTTTCTTCGCATCCGCAGTGATCCGTTCGAGGATCTCTTCATCCGCGGGGCAGAAATGATACTGCGGGATCTCCTCGGGCAGGATCCACTTTGCGTCGTTATGCTCGAGCAGCCTGATCTCGCCTTCCGCGATCTGCGCATTGAATAGCGTCAGCTCTACAGTAAGGTCTGGATAAAGATGTTCGACCTGCATATAGACATCCCCGACGGAAACAAGCACATCGAGTTCTTCTCTGCATTCTCGGATCAGTGCTTCTTCCCGCGTTTCATTCGGTTCGGTCTTGCCGCCGACAAATTCCCAGAGCAGCCCTCTTGCCTTGTGCGCAGGACGCTGACAAATCAGGAATTTTCCGTCTTTCCATATGAGCGCAGCGACGACTTCTGTCTTTTTCAGAATATCCAGCGCCTTCGAATATTTATCCAAGCGCATTCTGTCTCTTTCGGTCACGGTCTCCAGACGGCTGAGGTCGCTGTTATGCATGAGGTCCGCTTTCTTCACAGCCGATGCGATCGGGTTTGTCCGTATTCTGCGGACATAATCGAGATAATCCTCAGCATCGTCATGCGTGAGCAGCCGCAGTGCTTCGATCACCTCCGCGGGGAATCCTTCCTTTTCCAGATCCTCAAAGGTGTATTCCGTATCCTCAACGACATCATGCAGCAGCGCACATACTGCGGCATATTCCTCCGTCATCTGCTCCGCAAGGTGGATCGGATGATGGATATACGGCAAACCGCTTTTGTCCGTCTGACCGTGATGCGCCCGATATGCAAGCTGAAGCGCTTTTTTCGTAAGCTGGGTATACAGCATTCCCGTTCCTCCGTATGTTTCCGATTTCGATGCTTTTATTATATCATTCCGCATCCGCATTTTCCATATCAAACATCTCTTCAGCCGAGCATATATTAAACAAGCAATTCCAATTCCCTTACTTGACAGTATGCGCTTTTTTTCGATATATTAAAGGGTAGGAAAATAATGAAATTTGGCGGTAAACCATAATGCTGAAAAGACATAAGTTTTGTTATGCCGCGCTTATCGGTCCCGTAAGGCTCTTCCTTCGGATCAAGTTCGGCTATAAGTTCAAGAAATTCAAAAGCAAAGACCTTCCCGAGAAATACATCGTGCTCGCAAACCACAATACAGACTACGATCCGCTGTTTGTCGGAGCAAGCTTCTCCAAGCAGATGTATTTCGTCGCAAGTGAGCATATCTCCCGCTGGAAGAATGCCTATAAGTTCCTGCGCTGGGGTTTCGAGCCCATCATGCGCTATAAGGGCTCCACGGCTTATTCCACGGTAATGGATGTCCTCCGCAAGGTTCGCGCAGGCGCAAGCGTCTGCATCTTTGCAGAAGGCGCACGTTCCTGGGACGGCATCACGGGTCCTATCCTCCCCTCCACCGGCAAGATGGTCAAGAGCGCAAAGTGTGCGCTGATCACCTATAAGATCGAGGGCGGTTACTTCGTCAGCCCGAACTGGAGCGAATCCAATACACGCCGCGGCAGAATCTACGGCGCTCCCGTAAATATCTATACCGCAGAGCAGCTCGCAGAAATGAGCGCTGATGAGATCAACGAGATCATCAACCGTGACCTCTACGAAGATGCATATGCACGTCAGATTGCTTCTCCCGCAAAATACAAGGGCAAGAACCTCGCCTTCCGCATGGAAAACCTGCTCTTCACCTGCCCCGAATGCGGCGCTGCGGACAGCATCCGCTCCCATGGTGATACCGTGGAATGCACAAAATGCGGCATGAAGTTCCGTTACAACGAATACGGCATGCTGGAGGATGCTCCCTTCACGACAGTCCGCGAACTCGTCGCTTGGCAGAACGGCAAGGTCGCAGAAGATGCTGCTAACGGTGCAAGCTATACCGCGGAATCCTGCAAGCTCATCGAGGTCTCCAAGCATACTGAGATCCCCGTATGCGAAGGTCCGCTCAGCTTCGGCAAAGACGGATTCACCTGCGGCGAGCTCAATATCCCGCTCGAGAACATCACCGACCTCGCAATGCACGGCAGACGTGCGATCGTCTTCTCCGCAAAGGATAAGTATTATGAACTGACTCCCTGCGCCGAAGCAAATTCGCTCAAGTTCCACCTGCTGTATCTCGCATATAAAAACCTGAAATAAAACTCATAAAAAAGAGACATGCCGATATCGGTCATGTCTCTTTTTTTATACTCAGCCTGCGATCTTAATGCCGACTGTATTGGATTCATCGCTTCTGCCCATAGCTTCAAATACTTTCTTGGTCAGAACGATCTTGTAGAAGTACTGCTTGCCTGCTGTGACGGTTGTATCCGTAAAGGATGTTTCTGTCGCCTTTACATCAGCACAGAGCGTAAACTCTGCTTCATCCTCAGCACGGCGGTAGATCTCATAGGATGTGCCGTTCTCGATCTTGTTCCATTTGATCGTTGCCGACGCTTCCGAAGAGACCGCAGATACGATCTGGGGCGTTGTAAGCGGAACTGCGCTCGCTACAGTACCTGCGCTGTAGTATTTTGTATCATCTTCTTCGATCACGCCGCGCAGACGGTAGTCATAGAGCGTACCGCTCTCCAGCTTGCCGGAATTGAGGTAATCCGTTGTTGTCGTTGTGAAGTCATCCCAGTATTCATAATTGAGGTAATCACCGGGCTTTCTCTGGATAACATAGCTGGTCGTTCCCGTAGGCGGAGTCCAGTTCAGGCTGACCTTACCGTCAGTATTCACTGCCGTGACGTTCGTCGGGTCATCTACGAAGACATAATATTTCTGATTGGATGCAACACCCTGATATTTGCCTTCTGTCGGCTTGATGTAATATGTGTATCCCTGACCGGGTACGACATTTTCATCAAGATACTCTGTTCCTTCCACAGTTGCGACCTTTTCGAAGGTACCCTGCTTGCCGACGCAGCGGTAAACATCATAGCTCTGTGCATCAAAGCAATGGTTCCAGAGGATCTTGATACCCGTATTTTCGTTGAAGATACGGTATACGGTGTTCTCGTCGATCGGCATCTGCTTTTCGGCGGAAGTCTCGTGGAAGAGCTTTACGCAGTCGTCCCAGAGCTTTTTGTTTTCTTCGCTGATGGGTGTGCGCTCGATGTCATAATTCTCCGCGATATAGTCCATCATGTGCTCTGTGAACTTCTTCATGCCGTATACATTGAGACGGCCTGTTGTGGAGCTGTAGTCGGAGAGGATAAAGTCGCCGTAATCCTTGAAGTCAAGCAGTGTTACGCCGCGTTCTTCCGCAAAGTCACGGACCGCTGCAGTCGCTTCATCGTCCCATCTGTAATGATTCGGGCTCTTTACGAGGAGCAGCTCGATGCCTTCCTTCTCGCAGAGTTCCTGCATCTTGATGAAGTATTCACGGGATGTATCGCGGATCGTTTCACCGTTTGCGACAAATCTGAAATCCAGCGTGTTGTTCTTCAGATAGGAGTAAAGCGGGATACCGCCCTTCAGGACCATGTAGTCATCGTTTTCCCACCAGTATGCAACGTCCTCTTCCCAGAGAACGTCCTCTCTGCCGTGGTAGCGCAGCAGCGGGAAGAGATAGCCCGCATATGTCAGCGCCTTGCCGGGAGCACTGGGGTCGACCGTCTGCATGTATTCGCTCTCCATCGTACCAAGCTCATAGATCATCTCAAGCTTGTTCAAGGAAGGACGCATATATTCCAGCGCAAGACGGTTATAGTATTCGCGCTTTTCCGTAGGCTCGCATGTAAGGAAGAGGGATTCCAGAACGACGAGCTGGATATTCTCCTGTCGGTTGAGCGCTTCTTTCAGATAGTGATAAGCCGTGCAGATCTCCTGATCGGGGCAGCAGTATGCATAGCTGACGAGACCCGTCTGTTCATATGCGATAACAGGGCTGTAAGAGCTGTACATATTGCAAGAACCGATCATGAGGACATCCATGGAGTCCTCTTCTTCATGATAAAAACCGCGCATCTGGCGGCCGTCGCCGTCAAACTTGGGGATAAAGATCAGCGTAAGCACCGTAAGGATCGCCATGAAGATGGCAACAAAGGAGGTAACATTTAAAATTCTCTTGCCGATAATTTTTTTATCTTTCATTTCTTATCTCCTCCTTTATCAGAACTGTGCGTAAATGAATGCGCCTGCGCTGTAACCATAGCCATACATACCGAACATGATGACCGCAAACAGAAGTACCAGCAGGACGAGCCAGCGCCAGCCCATCTTGCCCGTTGCGACCTTGTTTGCAAGAGGATATCTCTTTGCGATAATATCAACGATTCCCGCAAAGACGAGGCACACGAGCAGCACGATCCAGCTTGTGGATGTGAGCCCGAGGAAGGAAGCTTCCTCTGCGCCAAACTCAGCGAAGGACCATCTCAGGAAACCGCCGAGATTGAACTTCAGGAGGATCCGCTTTACGATCGTAAGGGATTTCCCGAGAGACTCCGCACGGAAGAAGATCCATGCGAAAGAAACGAGCAGGAATGTCACAAAGCTGCCGAAACCGGAGCGAGCCTTTTTCGGTGCATCCACACAGTCAGCAGGCTGCACCAGTCTCTTCTGGCGGAATTCCTGGACGCGCTTTTCGATCACAACATAAGCACCGTTCAGCAGACCCCAGATAACGTAGCCCCAGTTTGCACCGTGCCAGAGACCGCTGAGGCCGAATGTGATGAGCGTATTGCATGTCGCACGTGCCTTGGAGCAGCGGCTGCCGCCCAGCGGGATATAGACATAATCAGTCAGCCACTGATTCAGGCTGATGTGCCAGCGTCTCCAGAATTCACCGACAGACTTGGAGAGATACGGCTGACGGAAGTTATCCTTCATATCGATGCCGAACATCTTTGCCGCACCGATCGCCGTAAGGGAATAACCCGCAAAGTCAAAATAGATCTGAAGTGCAAAGAGGAATGTACCGAAGAGCAGCGCCGCACCGCTGTAATCCTTGGGATATACATAGAGCGTGTTTACCGCTACTGCAAGGCGGTCTGCAATGACCATCTTCATAAACAGACCGTAGAGCACCATCAGGAAGCCTTCCTTCAGCTTATCCCAGTCTGCTGCCTTCTTCTCTGCAACAGCATCGAACTGCGGAAGCATATCCTCTGCCTTTGCGATCGGACCCTGAACGACCTTCGGGAAGAAACCGACATACAGCGCAAAGCGAAGGATGCGCTTTTCTGCGGGGATCTTTTTACGGTAAACATCGATCAGATAGGAGATCGTCGTGAAGATGATAAAGCTGATGCCGAGCGGCGCCATAAGCGAAAGCTTATATTCAGATGCACCGATCATCCCCAGCATGAAGTTTGTATATTTATAGAATGCCAGCGCACCGACGTTCAGGATAACACCGAACGCAAGCCAGCCCTTTCTGCCCTTATCCGAAGCAGACTCCATGCGTCTCGCGATCACATAAGCCACAAGCGTGCAGATCACAAGGAAGAGCACAAGCGGAACGCTGTAATTAGCATAAAATACATAGCTTGCGATCAGGAGGAGCAGATTGCGTGCTTTCCCGGGCAGGATGTAATACAGCAGCAATACGATCGCCAGGAAGAGCATGAATACGATAGAGTTAAAGGTCATGAGTTTCTCCTTAGACTTTTCTGATCGGGGCAATTTCGGAGGTCAGATAATGTTCCTCCTAAAAATGCCCATAATCCAATAAATTTTAACATTTTTTCGCGGTTTTTTCAA
>JAZRGP010000218.1:0-2839 GCA_045644225.1 Christensenellaceae bacterium
ATATATGAAGGATCCTGTAAGCGTCGAGGTAAACTCTATCACGACAACCAACAAGCAGACGCTCTATATTGATAAGTCTGATATGGACAAGATGAACGGCAAACGCGTTCTCATCATCGACGACGTTATCAGCACAGGCGAATCTCTCCGTGCGATCGAAAAGCTCGTCAAGATCTCCGGCGGTATCATTGCCGGCAAGATGGCTGTTCTTGCAGAAGGCGATGCAAAATACAGAGACGATATCCAGTATCTTGAATATCTCCCGCTTCTCGATGCGGAAGGAAACGTTAAGCACTGAGTTTAAAAAAAGATTTTTTCGGCATGGTTATGCGATTTGCATAACCATGCTTTTTTTATTTTTAATTTTCTGCCTTTTTGTTGCAAAATACACTTGATTCCCTTTCCTTTCCTTAGTATAATAGAAATTGCTTGAACACAATATATTGTGTTTTGTAAAGAGTTTTACAAACAGTAAACCCAAAATATAAAAACTGTAATTGAGGAGATTATCATGGACCAGACAGGCATCAAATCCATCAGAAAACGTGACGGTGTAATCGTACCCTTCGACGATTCCAAGATCCGTGAGGCGATCCGCAAGGCAAATGCGGCAACATATGAAGAATATATGTCCGCGAATTCCCTGGATCAGCTGACGGCGCAGGTAGTCGGTGCGATCCCTGATGGTCAGATCCCTTTCGTTGAACAGGTTCAGGATATCGTTGAAGAAACGCTCATCAAGAGCGGCTATGCGAAGACCGCAAAGGCTTACATTCTTTACCGTGCGGAGCATACAAAGATCCGTCAGTCCAAGACAGACCTTATGGATATCTATAAGGAGCTGACGTTCTCTGCTGCAAACGATGCGGATATCAAGCGCGAGAATGCAAACATCGACGCGGACTCTTCCATGGGTACCATGCTGAAATACGGCTCCGAAGGTGCAAAGTATTTCGTCGATAACTATATTCTCCCCAAGGATATCGCAGGCGCACACCTCAGCGGCGACATCCACATTCACGATAAAGACTTCTACATGCTGACAGAGACATGCTGCCAGATCGACCTGCTGAAGCTCTTCCATGACGGCTTCTCTACAGGCCACGGTTATATTCGCGAGCCTAACAGCATCACGAGCTATTCTTCTCTTGCATGCATCGCGATTCAGGCAAACCAGAACGAAATGCACGGCGGTCAGTCTGTTCCGAACTTCGATTACGCAATGGCAGAGGGCGTTGCGCGTTCCTTCAATAAGGAATACTACTATGCGCTTTCTCAGTTCCTCTCCGTGAAATATATGCTGCCCGCAGCAGACTGTGAAACGATCGCAAAGGCGATCCGCAAGAACCACTTCGTCGGCATGAAGGATAAAGAGACTTTCGCGGCGAATCTCGCGGAATATCTCAAGGAAGAAGGCTTCCCGCTTTATCTCTCCGATGACGAGGTCGCTGCGATCCATGCATACTGCTATGAGACAGCACTTGCTCAGACAGACAAGATGACATATCAGGCGATGGAAGCGCTGATCCACAACCTCAATACGATGAACTCCCGTGCAGGCGCACAGGTTCCCTTCAGCTCCATCAACTACGGTACAGACACAACTCCCGAAGGCAGAATGGTCATCAGAAACCTCCTGCTCGCGACGGATGCGGGTCTCGGCGACGGTGAAACACCGATCTTCCCCGTACAGATCTTCAAGGTCAAGGAAGGCATCAGCTATAATCCCGGCGATCCCAACTACGACCTCTTCAAGCTGGCGATCAAGACCTCCGCAAAGAGGCTCTTCCCGAACTTCAGCTTCCTCGATGCTCCGTTCAACCTTCAGTATTACAAAGAAGGCGACTACAACACGGAAGTTTCCTACATGGGCTGCAGAACGCGCGTAATGGGCAACGTTCATGACAGAACAAAGGAAGTTACCTGCGGCAGAGGCAACCTCAGCTTCACATCCATCAACCTCCCGCGTATCGGCATCATGGCGAAGGGCGATATCAACAAGTTCTATCGTGTACTCGACGAACGTATCGACCTCGTATTCCGCCAGCTGCTGCATCGCTTCAATATACAGGCACATAAGCAGTGCAGAAACTATCCCTTCCTCATGGGTCAGGGCATCTGGATCGATTCCGAAGGTCTCAGTGTAGACGACAGCGTCGGCGATATCCTCAAGCACGGTACGCTCTCCGTTGGTTTCATCGGTCTTGCGGAAACACTCGTTGCACTGACGGGCAAGCACCACGGCGAAGACGAAGAGAGCTACAAGCTCGGTATGGAGATCATCACATATATGCGTAAGCGTATGGATGAGCAGTCTCAGAGAACAGGTCTTAACTTCACGCTTCTCGCAACACCCGCTGAAGGTCTCTCCGGCAGATTCGTCCGCATCGACAAGAAGATGTTCGGTTCTCTCCCGGGTATCACGGATCGCGAATATTACACGAACTCCTTCCACGTTCCGGTATATTATCCCATCGGTGCGATGAAGAAGATCAAGCTGGAGGCTCCTTTCCACAACCTGACAAACGCAGGTCACATCAGCTACGTCGAGCTCGACGGCGATGTTTGCCAGAACCTTGAGGCATTTGAGGCAGTTGTGCGCTGCATGAAGGAATCCGGTATCGGTTACGGTTCTGTTAACCATCCGATCGACAGAGACCCCATCTGCGGCTATACAGGCATTATCAATGACGTATGTCCGCGCTGCGGCAGAAGAGATGGCGAGGCTGTTCCCGTAGAAAAGCTCAAGGAACTCCGCAAGAAATATCCCAACATGCCCAAGATCCAGGGTATCGACTAATAAAGAAGATTTAAACTATGGTACATAAGGCAGATAATA